>JBAQWI010000473.1:0-6680 GCA_049298835.1 Oscillospiraceae bacterium | reverse complement strand
CCTGCACATAAAATAACAGATAATAGCTTTTTTGTTTTCACGATACTTCTCCTCCTTATAGATTATTGCTTTTAACCCTGATGAACAAAATAGAAATTTATGTAGTATTTTGACAACCATTTCTATTCTTATTCAACCTATAATTCAATCGGTTACTTCCGATAAAATATATACATTTATTTTTTATAACTCGTTTATGATTTAACTCCGCCAAGGGTTAGCCCTTTTACAAAATACTTTTGAACAAATGGATAAACAATAATAATTGGTACTGTTGCTACAATAGTAATTGCCATCCGAATTGACTCTGGAGAGACTGTTTGACCAGCTAATTGGGCTTGTTGACCATGAATTTTCGCTACACTTGCCCTACTTGTACTTTGAAGAATTTTCATTAGTTCATACTGCAAAGTTGTGAGAGAAGATTTTGAACTTGCATATAGGTAAGTGTCAATCCAAGAATTCCAGTGACCCACTGCGTAAAACAGCCCAATTGTCGCAATCGCAGGTAAGCACAGCGGTAGGATTACTCGAAAGAATATTACAATATCATTTGCACCATCAATTTGCGCTGCTTCTTGCAAGGCATATGGAATGTCTTCAATAAAAGACCGTATGATAAATATGAAATATACACTTAATACTCCAGGCACGATATATACTGCAAATGTATTAAATAATTTCAAATCTCTAATGAGCAAAAATTCAGGAATCATTCCTCCCGAAACATAGAGCGTAACTGCCAACATAGTAGAAACAAACTTTCGTCCAATTAACTCCCTTCTGCCAATCACATAAGCAACCATCATTGTAGATATGACGCTAATTGATGTTCCAGCTACTGTTCTAATTAATGAATTTTTAAATGCAATAAGCAGGAGGTCTTGACTAAATACCTCTTTATAATTTCTTAAGGTAAATATTCTTGGCCATATATAAATTCCACCACGAAGACTATCAGATGCATCATTAAACGAAATGGCAAGTACATTAATAAATGGGTAAATAGTGACAATTCCAATAAACACCATTATTGTGACTACTACAAAATCGAATACCATATCTTTTGCTTTTCTACATTTGAATTTATGCTTGCTCATTTACTCATCTCACCCTTCGCTCCACCCATTAATAAAACGAAAACATAATCATATGCAATTTGTTTGTATCAGTATTTTAAATTGCACTAACTCCATTTACTTTTTTGGCTAATCTATTTGCTAACAGTAAAAGTACAATACTCACTACGGATTTAAATACACCAATTGCAGTACCATAAGAATAACGCATTAAACCGATTCCGTAATTTAAAATGTACAAATCTAAAACTTCACAATATTCACTTACAACAGAATTTCCAAGTAAAAACTGCTTTTCATAGCCAATACTAATTAGCCATCCTATGTTGAGTACCAACACTACAATTATTGTAGGTGAGATGCTAGGTAGTGTAATGTGCCAGATACGTTTCCATCGGTTAGCGCCATCTACTGTAGCCGCCTCATTTAAGTTTTGGTCAATACCTGCAATTGCAGCTAAAAAGATAATTGAGTTCCAACCAAGATTTTTCCATACTTCAGATAAGGTGGAAATCATCCAAAACATCCTTGGCTGTGCCATAAATTGGATTGGTTTATTAACTAGCCCTAAACACAATAGTATTTCATTGACAATTCCGCCATCAGTAGATAACATTTTAGAAATTAAACTTGCTACGATAACCCATGATACAAAGTAAGGGAGATAGGATACCGTTTGGATTGCTTTCTTAAAACGAGGGAAACGAATTTCATTTAAAAGAATTGCAAATATTATAGGAAGTGGAAACCCAATTAATAATTCCAACCCACTCATTGATAGTGTGTTACGCATTACCCTGTAAAATTGCTTTTCTTGAAAGAGCGTTATAAAGTGCTTAAAGCCAACCCAATGCTGGTTAAACATTCCGCTTTCTCCCAATTTATAGTCTTGAAATGCCATTGTCCATCCCCACAAAGGAATGAATTTGAAAATAAACACCCAAACCAAAAAAGGTAGAATCATTAGCCACAAATATCTTTGCCTATATAGCTTTCTAAAATAATTATGCATCTTTTTCTTTTGATTATTTTTTGTATCACTTGCTGTACAAATTGATTTTTGCTTAAAGTCTTGAATATTACTTTCTTGCGACATTAATGACAACCTCCAATCACATAGAAATTAATAATGGCATTCAACTTATTTAAAATAATATGTATTTTATTTGCTACTAACAGTATATTAAATTTAATTTAATACAACTACCCTATAAATTTTATATGTTTAACTAAATAATTAGACATTTTTCACAAAATTTAAGAAGCCTATTAATTAGGCTTCTTAAAAAAACAGTGTAAATAAAACAAGCAATGTTTTTACTGCGGACTCCAAAATATTAGCCCACTTACAATTTAATCGTTTGACGATAAACAGAAGGCGAAATACCGACTATTTTTTTAAACTTTATTGAGAAATAATCATAATTTGAATAGCCTGTCTTTTGAGCAATATCGTTAACCTTTAGGTTTGTTGTGCTCAAAAGTTCTTTTGCCTTTGCAATTCTCACCTTATCTACATATGTATTAAAATAATCACCCGTTAAATTTCGAAAAACTTTTCCTAAGTAAGCACTGTTATATCCAAATATTTCTGCCAGCTCCTCAAGCTTAATATCCTTTTGATAATTTAAATCGATATATCTAACAAGCCTGCTTAACATATCATTGGGATTTTGTGACGAAATTTGCTTTGAAAGTTCAGATAATTTATTGGTAATGTAATCTTCTAATAAATTTAAAGAGGAGCAAGAATAAAATTCATTGTAAAATTTCTCATTGAATAAATCATTCAAGCCGATATCCATTTCTTTTTTAATTATTTCACCAGCCACTCCAACATAAATACGAAGCATATAAGATTTAATTTTATTCTCAGGCATGAAATTTTCTTGCATTCGCATTGATAATTCTCTGACTATGTCATTGATTTTATGGGTATTTAATGTTTCTACCGCTATGTACATACTTTTCATATATGGTTCAATTGAAATGTGAGTATTGTTTGACATCTTCTTATCCATTATCTCATTTTCAAGAGGCAATAAAATCACGTCATCATTTGCAAAGAATTTATATTTTAATGCCTTTTGGGCTTTGTAAAACAAATCATTAAGCTTTATAATCTGTGTAGTGTTTCCTCCAACTGCAATAACAATTTGTATGTTCTTTTCTTTTAGAAGTTTTTGGTGCAAAAAATTAAGCATTCCATTCACTCGGGTAAAACTCAGCTGATTTATTAGAATAACAATATATTCACCTATATTAAATACAAAACCCGCCTGCATTCGTTCAACTTCACTTTGGGTTGCTTGATAAACCTGCGTCTGAAGTTGTATTTTATCCTCGCTCTGAAATATTACTTCAATAAGTGCAAGCTGGTATTCCGACCACGGGAGGTTTGTATTAAAAGTGAAATTCATATGGTCAATGTATTCATCAGACTGATCATCAAATATCAGTTTTTCAAAAAATTTATCTCGAGAAATTGCCTTATACTTAACTTGCTGTTTATTGATAATCTGTTGCTGTATAAATTTTTGTCTTACATTCGTTACTATGCTGATTAGTTCATCTTCGTCAATTGGTTTGAGTAAATAGGCTATAACATTATAATCTATGGCTTTTTTTGCATAATTAAATTCTTGATATCCACTTAAAATAATAATCTTTATATCCCATTTACGTTCACTAATTATCTTTACCAATTCAAGTCCATCCATCTGTGGCATATTAATATCTACAATACATAAATTTGGCAATAAGCTTTCTATTTTATTAAGTGCTTCCACCCCATTTGAAGCTTCTCCACATATTTCGTATCCCAACTCGTTCCAATCAATTATTACTTTTAGCCCTGCTCTAATATTAGGTTCATCATCTACTATTAGTACTTTATACAATTCAAACATCTCCTTGTGGTAATCTGATGGTTACCGTTGTTCCACTGCCATCTGCACTTGTAATCATCAATCCGTATTGATTGCCCCAGTGTAGCTTAACCCTCTGGTCTATATTCAAAAGCCCAATTCTACCTTTGTTGGTGGATGTACCTAAGCCATCATTTAGCTGATCAATTTTGTCTTGAGTCATTCCAATTCCATTATCACTCACTCTTATAAATACTCCATTCTCGTTTTGTCCAATGGTAATTTTAATAACCCCACCCAATTCTTTTTCTTCCATGCCATGAATCACTGCATTCTCCACCAAAGGTTGGATAATAAGGGGAAGTATTTTATAATCATATAATTGTTCCTCTTGTATATCTATACATAGTTCAAATTTATCTCCAAAACGAAATGTTTGTATTTGAACGTAATTTGTTATAAACTGCAATTCTTCTCTAATTGAAATTTCCCCACTTTCCATACTCATACTGGTACGCAATTGATTTCCAATTAATTTGATTACAAGTGCAATTTCTTTTTGTTCATTCACCAAGGCTTTCATACGAACAGATTCTAATACATTAAACAAATAATGTGGATTTATTTGGCTTGCAAGAAATTTAAATTGCATATCTTTTTGCTTAAGTAGTAGTTCTTGTTTTTGTAAATTTGCATCATGGATTCCAATTGTCATTGTCTTAATTTCTTTGACCATAAAATTCATACTATCTGCAAGTTGTGAAATTTCATCTGTTCCATTCAATTCAACTTGTAAATCTAAATTACCACTTGCAATTAAATGCATACTATCATTTAATTTTTTTATTCGTTTACTCCATACTTCAGCAAATAAAAAAATAAGTATCATTGCAGCAGCAGTTACTCCTAAAGTAATGAGCACATATGCAAACTTAGCTAATTTTGCTGCATATGCAACATCAGCTTTTGGGACAATTGAAGAGACAGTAATTGAAGTTTCATTATCTTCTAATAAAACCGTTTTATTCACAAGATAACATTCACTATCGTTGTTCATTACAGTTTTTTCTCCATGTCTTTGTCCTTTTGGGGCAATTCCAATTTCCTTAAGTGTATTGCCGACTTGAGTTGGAATAGATGATGCCAGTATGTAACCCTGGCTGTTAAGCAACACCGTATTGTATTTTTCACTTTTTAGAAACTCACTAATTGAATCACCGTTTATTGTAACAATCAGTACTGCATTCACTGAAAAATCAGTATCCTTATAATTTGATAGACATCGAATGTTACTTAATTCATATACGTTTTTTTCAGAGTTATATATATATTCCCAAAATGCTTTACCCCGCTTTGTTAATGCTTTGGTGTACCAATGATATTTCATTTCATCTGTTACAGGTATAATCTCTGAATTATTTAATAATGTAGAATTTGTAGTTAAAATTTGAATTGTTCCAATTTCCTTATAAAGTGTTTTAAGATCATGTATGGTATTATATCCTCTATAATCCCGTACTATATCACGAGCGTATGTATATTGGTGGGTTAAAATACTTTCCAATTTTTTATTTCCATACAAGTTGGTCGATGCCTTAGTTCCTACATTTAATATTTCTTGTATTCTGAGCATAACATATTCTAAATGATGATTTGCACTAGCAATATTTTGGTTTACATCCCGTTTTTCAATCGCCGTTGTTAAAATTCCACCTATAATTCCTATGGGTATCAACACAACACAAACATAGGATAAAATTAATTTCGGCTTTATTTTAAGTCTCATAAAGTAATACTTTAACTTTTCAAACACCGTGAACACACACCTTTCCAAAGAAAATTATAACTACATTAACTAATTCAAGTTAGTCCTATAATTTAGCGTGATATCTTAAATGTTCCCTTATTATGAGCATTTGACTAAACAGCTTGGAACTAAGCACAGTATATTTATATGAAGCTCATCCTCACTATGAGAAATAGGATGATTAGTTTATTTTTAACACTTTCACTTTATGAGTGATATATTATCCTTAAAATACATAATATCATAAAAAATGGAAATAATCTAGCTGTAAAATTTTAAATTAAAACAGCTAAACTTTGGTACTCTATTTAATTTTACATAGACACGACAAAAAACCCTTGTCACCGTAATGGTTACAAGGGTTTAGTTTTGGCGGAGAAGGAGGGATTCGAACCCTCGAAGGGGTTAACCTTACACGAGTTCCAGTCGTGCGCCATAAACCGGGCTAGGCGACTTCTCCAAGCCTGTTGCAAATAGTATTGCAACTCGAATATTATACTAAAGATTTAACTAAATGTCAAGCTAAACAAAGTAATAGTTTGTTTCCCACGCAGGAATGTAAGGATGATGACGTAAAAAAACCTTATAATTCGGATTAAATTTAAGTACTTGTATGGGCAACCCAAACAAATCTTCATTTTTATGGTATGACGATACCATAAGCTTTGGGGTATATTGTTCAATCGTAATTTTACAGCCTTCAATGGCAGATTTTTCTGCCCCCTCAACGTCAAACTTAATAACGGTAGCTTTTGCTCCATCTAAAATATTGTCTACTGAATTAACGGGAACTGCTATCTGTCCAGCTTCGTTTAACTTAGAGTTTCGCCCACCTTTTCCTCCTTGGAAATAGAGTGTGTCCTCACAACTCCACGCTCCAATGTTGTGGGCTTTAACTATGATTTCTTTTTCAAGCAGGGTTTTGTT
>JBAQWI010000472.1:0-1767 GCA_049298835.1 Oscillospiraceae bacterium | reverse complement strand
CTGCCACATACTACATCCCTACCATGCATACTTCTTGCATTTTGTTGAAATAGTGAGTGCATTTAAAATTGCATTTTCTGCTTTCATATTTTCTAAAACTGATTGCATTTGGGCGACTGCTTCCTCTGAATGTACTTTCGTTAAATCATCCCGACTTAAGATATCCAGAAGTTCCACAGAGTTACAATAACTAGGATGGGCTCCTGCCACGCTCTCCTCATTGGACACCAATACTTTTGATAAAATGGTCCACCCACTTCCTTCTCCAGCTAAAGCAACCCTTAAATTTAAAACATGCAAATAATTCCGCTTTAATAAATTAGTCGGCTTACTTTCAACCAGTTGCAATCTAGATGTTAAAGGCGTGCTGCCTTTAACCGTTACAACATATATCTTTGAATGCGTAATTGCCACAATATCTATATAGTCCAATTTGCCGTCCTCCGTTGGTAAGTACATACCCACAACATTTGGCACTCCTACATCACTTAGCAACATACCAATTTCATTTCTATTTAAACTCATTACTCAATGAACCTCCTCCATTAATCTATTCTATTTTATAGCCCTATTAATTGAACAAGGTTGAAATGTTTGATTGTGATCAGGGTTTACTGGATATTTATCATACTTAGCATAGGCTAGATTATTTGATACGATTATTGCTGTTTTATTAAAAAATGGACAAGAATTTTTTTACCACCCTGCATAATGATTTTAGCATAAGCAATAGCAAAAACGGTAACCATTACCATTCTTAAACCAAGTAAAATGTAGGCAACACAATTGTTGTTGATTTGCAGAAATACTCTCACAAGTTCTATAGCCACGGCAAAATTTGCACCTAATCCTAAAAATAACCTTTGCTAGTTCTGGGTTTTGCCCTTGATACGTTTTTTGTATGTATAGGTTTCCACACACGACCCTGACCCTATTTACGTGATAACGAAAAGCCAACAAAAAGAACGTCCCTCTGTTGGAAAAGCCAGTTCAAGTGATCCCATATCACTCATACTGGCTTTCTAACCTATCTCTATTCAATTTCACATTCAATGTCTGACCCATTGTTCCCTTATTTACCGTCCTTGGGAACATACATGATTACTACGCGGGAACTCTAGTTTATTGTACAAACAACTCTGAGTTGTTTGCGTCTCCACAAGAAAAATCCTGCTAATAATATTAGCAATATAATGCTGGCTAGAACTGGATGATACGTTAAATAAACTACAGCTATGAATGGTGATAGCAATACTCTTGCGGCAAACTTCAAGCTTTCTCTTCCAGCTATATAGTGAGCAATTGGTGGTGAATTTTGATAGTAGAATTGTACAAAAGCTGTACCGAGAGAATTAGTAAGCAAATATTGATCCCGGAAATGCCTCAAGAGAGCTACTGGCCAAGTGAACTTGGAGCCGAAGGCAGCGGTAGCGATAAAGCACTCGTCTATAGATGTACTGTCACTTACCGTTACTACCATCGCCTGTGAACTGCCAGCGTTGAAATTAAAGGTTAGTGTCGTATCTCCCGTTGACAAGGTTGCAAGATATGTTTTGCTTATCGTTACCATTGTATCTGACACCGTATAGTCGGCACCCGAGGTCAGCATATTCAAACCGTTTTGGATGCTGCTAAGCTTATTTCCGTTCAGCGTCAATGTAACCAGCACATCATTCTGCGCTGATGTCATTTTATCAAAACTGGTTGTCGTAGGGCTTATCGTACTGTTCTGCGAAGGAATAGCCGTCACAATTATTGGTACTGTAA
>JBAQWI010000471.1:0-2708 GCA_049298835.1 Oscillospiraceae bacterium | reverse complement strand
ATCATAAGGGTACTTTGTTGGGAGCGCATGAACTACACCTATTTCTCCTGAATATCCATTATCCTTATAAAACTTAACAGCTCTTGCATGTGCAAGCATCATGTTGTGATGGGATTGGAATAATTTTTCAAAATCATACTTGATCCCTGGAGGGAATTTACCCACTAAGTACTGACCATCACCTATCGGGCCTATTTCATTGAACGTAGTCCAATAGTTAACTTCTGAAAATTCTTTAAAACAGTACTCAGCGTAATCAACAAAATAGTCAATGTTTTTACGATTTAAGAAGTCTCCATCTGAATGCAACACTTCAGGAGTATCAAAATGATGCAGCGTGACAAAAGGTTCTACATGACGTTTATGGCATTCTGAAAAGAGATTATGATAGTATTCAACACCTTTAGGATTTACTTCACCAAAACCAGTCGGAAAAATACGTGACCATGCAATGGAAATTCGAATGCCGTTTACACCGAATTTTTCACTAAGTTCCAGGTCCACAGGATAACGATGATAAAAATCACTGGCTGGCTCTGCTGTATACCAATAGTTTTCTTCAAGATAAGTATCCCAAGCTACACGGCCTTTTCCATCTGTTTGTGTCGCCCCTTCAGCTTGATAGGCTGCTGTTGCGCCCCCGAAAATAAAATCTTTTGGTAACTTCTTCATATTATAATCTCCTGTCTAGTCTTCAAATTGTTCCTGAACAAATGCAAGAGCCCCTTGGCCATCACGGGTCAATTTAATGTATTGACCTCCTTGCGTTTTAACAAGTTTAACGCCCAATCTGTCAGTATCTTGTTTAATATCTTCGTAATTCGAAGCCACCTGAGGTGCCAGGATGACTAAATCATAGTCTTTCATGATATCCATGTGAGCACCATAGCTGCCCGCTGCTGCTTTTACAGGAGCCCCATATTCAGCCGCAGCTTTATTTAAAGCATTAGCAAGAAGGCCACTTGTTCCACCGCCGGCACAAAGGACAAGAACATTTTTAGCTTCTATTATTTTATTTTCAAAAACTTTCGGATCATTCTCGTTCGTATCAGCACTTGCAAGGACCGCTTTGGCTTTTTTAGTATCAAAGCTTCCTTCAACTTTTTCTTTCAAACTATCAATAGATGATACACCTGCTTTTTCTTCTTCAAGAATTTGTGCATCATAGACTTTAAAGAATGGGTAGTAAATCACTACGTCTACTACAATCAATGTAAGAGCGAGAACAAATGACATCAACCCAAATCCTGTTCCTATAACAATTCCCAAAGGACCTGGCGTTGTCCAAGGCAAATTCACACTAAAGCTGTTCATTCCAATAACATCAACGAAGAATTTGAAAATCCATACGTTAGCAATTGGTGCAAAAATAAATGGAACAAAGAATACTGGATTTAAAACGATAGGTGCTCCAAATAAGATTGGCTCATTAACCCCAAAGAAAGTTGGTACAACTGACGCTCTGCCGATCGCCTTATTCCGTTTTGATTTTGATAACCACATGAACATGAATGGAACAACTAACGTTGCACCTGTACCACCCATTGTAACGATAAACATCTGTGTTCCGGATGTCAGAATCTTATCTGCATGCTGTCCAGCCTGTAAAAGTTGGAAATTTGTTTCAATATTCGCATAAGTAATCGCTGCAATAGCAGGTTCAACGATAGATGGCCCATGTATACCAACAAACCAGAATAGTGCATATGCACCGAATATTATTGTAATACCCAAGTAACCATCAGCCGCTGTGAACAGTGGCTCGAATAACTTAATAACAGACTCCGCCACATTCGTGCCCATAATGTTCCTAGTCAATATATCCAAACCATAAAGAACGACTATCACTAAGGTAAAAGGAATGATATCTTTAAATACTTGTGAAATGTTTGGTGGTACTTCTTCCGGCATCCGGATTGTCACATTATTTTTCACAGTGATATTATAGATATTCACAGTAATGAATGCTGCAAGAAACGCTGTCAATAGTCCTTTTGTCCCTAAGAATCCGTTTGCAAATCCACCGCCCTCAACTGCATCCGCAGCAAGGAGTAAGAAACCAGATATGGAAGCCAACATAGTAGAAAGAAAGTTAATTTGATTTGTGTTTTCCAGCTTTCTGTTAAAGGAATCTGTTAAAGATTTTGCTGTTGTGCCGGCAACCAAAACTCCTAAAATCCCCATTGTATATCCGTATGGTTTCATAATCAAAGCTTCAGTCGATGCACTCCATGAGAAACCGAAGATATTAGGAACATATGCAATCAATAAGAAAATACTTGAAAACAGAACAACAGGCATCGCTGAGATAAAGCCATCACGTATTGCGCGTAGATAGATATTACGGGATACTTTCTCAAAGAAAGGTTTAGCTTTTTCAATTTGTGCAATCAATGCATTCATCATAATTAGTTGCTCCCTCTTTTATACAATTCAATCATATGTTTCATCAAATCCCTAAGCAGCAATGTTGTCATCAAGTGATCCTGTCCATGCATCATCGTAACGCTGTACGCAATATCATCACCTGAAGCTTCCATAGTAAGCAAACTTGTCTGAGCTTTATGAGCTTCTATGATGCTGGTATTTGCTTCTTCACATAATGCTTCGGCTTTATCATAATCACCTTTTTCCGCTGCTTTTAAAGCATCCAAAAGGTACGATCGCGCTTCACCTGCATAGGCAACAATTTCAAACCCTAATAAAGT
>JBAQWI010000470.1:0-4799 GCA_049298835.1 Oscillospiraceae bacterium | reverse complement strand
AGCTTATGCAGCAGGTGAGTTGAAGCATGGAACAATATCTTTAATTACAGATAATGTTCCCGTAGTTGCAGTTGCAACTCAATCAAATTTGTTTAAGAAAACAATTAGCAATATAAAAGAGGTAACCACCCGTGGGGCAAAGGTTTTATTGATTGTAAATGAGAGCTTTGAGGTTGATGAAACTATTGCAAAATACGTTTTACGTCTTCCGTCTACAAATGAGATATTCATGCCGCTGCTAGGAGTTATACCTTTGCAATTATTTGCATACTACACATCCGTATTGCGTGGATGTGATGTAGATAAACCACGCAACCTTGCAAAATCAGTAACCGTAGAATAGTTTTAAAAATTATAAATTCATTTTATATAGAAAAAACTGGAGTACAATTTGTACTCCAGTTTTGTTATTTGTTATAGTATGATACAGATTAGTCCGCCACAGCCCTCGTTTATGATACGCTCAATTGTTTCTTGCAAGCGCTGTCTTGCTTCGGATGGCATACGGTATAGTTTGTTGTGAAGTCCTTCGTTGACAAGTGCGTGGAGAGATTTTCCAAATATGTTTGATTCCCAAATCTTCTTTGGATTTTCCTCAAATTCCTTTAGTAGGTACATAATAAGCTCTTCAGATTGCCGTTCTGAGCCCACGATAGGGGAAACCTCAGTAGTAATATCGGCTTTCATCATATGAATTGAAGGTGCGCTTGCATTTAGTCTAACACCATATTTTCCACCCTGCTTAACGATTACAGGCTCTTCTAAAGTTAATTCGTCAATATCAGGCATAACGATACCGTATCCAGTGGCCTCTACTTCTAAGAGCGCAGACTCAACCTTCATATATTTGCGCTTAATTGCAGCAAGTTCAATCATACAAGGCATTAATCCTGATTCATCTTCAATATTCAGACCAGTAACCTCGCCTAAAATCTTGTAGAATAGATCACCATTTAAACAAACGCTTATCTGTACAGATCCAGTACCTAAGCAAATATTGTCAATACTACACTTAGTTATATGTTCACAATCACATATTTTTGTGGTAACAGAGTTAATATCACAGATATGTTGTGCGTTTATTGCACTGCTTTTTATTGAACCAAAAACGCTAGTTTTTAGCCAATGATCTTTTTCAAGTGAATTAACCCATCTAGGCATATCTATTGCAATTTCAGTAATAGGGAACTCAAATAGAAGCTCTTTCATAATGTCTTTGATGTTAGAGGTATCAAGCTCTAAGCAATTAATAGGAATTATTGGAACTCCATACTTTTCGCCCATCTGTACAGCAAGTGCCTTTACAGCATCTGAGGTTGGTCTAACGCTGTTTAGTAGTACTACAAACGGCTTATTAAGTTCTTTAAGTTCTGAAATCACCCGTTCTTCAGCCTCTGCATACTCGTCACGAGGAATGTCGGTGATACTTCCATCCGTAGTAATGACAATCCCAATGGTTGAGTGATCATTAATTACCTTTTTTGTGCCTACTTCCGCAGCCATATTAAAGGGAACTTCATCTTCAAACCAAGGAGTCCTAACCATTCGAGGAGCTTCATTTTCAAAATAACCAATTGAGCTAGGAACGATATAACCAACACAGTCAATCAATCTGACATTTAGTTCAGCATTGCCTTCAAGTTTAACTTTTACAGCCTCTTCTGGAATGAATTTTGGTTCAGTTGTCATAATCGTTTTTCCGCCTGAAGATTGAGGGAGCTCGTCAATTGCGCGTTCTTTTCTGAACTCACTCTCAATATTTGGAATGACAAGTGTTTCCATAAAACGCTTTATGAATGTGGATTTTCCCGTTCTTACAGGACCTACTATGCCAATATAAATATCCCCGTCGGTACGTTTGGCGATATCGGCATATATATTAGAATTTTCCATAAGTAATTTTCCTCCTATGTATAAATTAAATTATCTGCTCTAATCGGTTATGGGGATTAATAGCATAGATTTTGATTTTATAACCTCACTGTCAAGGCTGTTTTCTAAGTAAATTAAATCAACCGATGTGTTAAATTTCTTAGCAATATCCCAAATCTTCTCACCGTTTTGTGCATAATATAGACGGATAACAGCGTTGCTATTGCGTTCTTTTTTACTACTGTCATCAACGCTGACTGAATTTAAAACGTTGTAGTAACAGAATTTGTATAGGTTGGTACATACTTTGAGTTCAACCCTAATTTCAATTTCATCACTTGAAATCATGCTGTAAGAAACGGAAGAGATTGTAATATGTGGAGATAGCATAACGTTATCCTCATCACATTTTGCATCAATTTTCATTTCACATGGCGCAGTTTTTTCAATTAGCACAGGCATATTTTCGCAGTCAAGTGCAAGTATTGATATGCACATATTTCCAGTTATATTTACAAATCCATTTTCAAAACGGCAGACATCATTTACAAAATCACAGGTGATATCATATACACAATTAAGTTCCCCTTGTGGAATAGCAACAGAGTTTTTACAGATAGATGACTCGTTTACCATACCAATAAGTTGCTCAACTTTAATCTTAGTCGAGTTTGACTCAACCTTATACATAGTAGAATAGATGTCGTCGATTAACTGTGCTTCGGTATTTTTGTTTGCTTCACAGCAAACCCTTACACTAAACTCTGCGTCAAAGCACTTGCACTCACTGTCACCATTTTGCTTTAGACTAATATCAACGTTCGTTACATCAAAGTTTACAATGCATTTGTATTCTTCGTTTATCCCAGAAACATCAATAATTTGGCTGATAGGAATAGAGTGGTCCATAATCTCAGGGTTTCCATTGTTATCATCAGTTGCATAAAGGGTATGAAGCATGATGTCGCCTTTGATAATCACTTTGTTAGCAATTACCTTATATTCAGTGAGAACTGCATTTGCAGATTGGTCTAACATTTCACCGATTGCTGGTTTACCATAGCTAAGCTCAAGTTCTTCGTTTATAGAAAACTCTTTGCTTGCATATAGTTTTTTGTCAAGTGCTGTAACTTTTTGATTGTTGACTTGAACTCCCATTCCGTCTGCTTTGCTTAGTATCTCCAGTTTCTTTATAACACTGACAGTAGATTTGATGCTAACTGCTCCACGGATGTCAAGTCGATGCTGATTAATGACACGGCAGTTAACATAATCACATTTGACAGATGCAGTTATAATTGCATCCTCATAGTTTTCTTTTAACTCTGTAGATTTAGAAAATACCTGTTTTTGCGTGATTGAATGAATTTGATAGTTGTCTTCTCCAACATAGATAACCTTAATGTAAGCTACGCCATCAATTGTAAGCTTGCCGTTTGTAATGCGTTCTGATGTGATTTTGGGAATAACCTTGCATTTTAGCACCTTAAAGATGCTAGGACAATAGTCTGGAAGTAAATAATCAAGTTCGATTGATTGTTCTAAAGCTCCGTCAAATACAATTTCATTTATACATATTGACTCATGTGTAAGTTTAAGTTCCATTAAGACACCCACTCCTTTTGTGATTTTCTATCTAATCTTATTCAACTGTAGTACAGGTTATGCTATGTATTCCAAATTAGAAGATAGAGAATAGCAATAAATTTTACTAAGTTTGTAAAAAAACATTACGAATATTGAGTTTGATATTTACCTTTAAAAAAATTTGTGCTACTATAGATATTGAATTAAAATTTCAAAGGAGATATGTTTTATGAAAATTATTAAAGCAAAAGATTACAATGATATGTCTAAAAAGGCTGCTGGCATATTTTTTTCACAGATTACATTAAAAGCAGACAGCGTTATAGGGCTAGCAACAGGATCAACCCCTATAGGTACATATAAGAAATTAATTGAGATGTACAATGCCAATGATTTAGACTTTAACGAGGTTAAAACTGTAAATCTTGATGAGTATGTTGGGCTTTCAGGTGAGAGCGATCAAAGCTATCGTTACTTTATGAATACAAATTTGTTTAACTATATTAATATTGATAAAGCTAACACAAATGTGCCAAATGGACAAGCTTTGGATAAAGAGCTAGAGTGTGAAAGATATGAAAAGTTGATTAAATCCCTAGGTGGAATTGATATACAACTTTTAGGTATTGGTAATAATGGTCATATTGGATTTAATGAACCAAATGATTGTTTTGACAAATACACTCATGAAGTAAATCTTACTGAGTCTACAATTAAGTCAAATACCAGATTTTTTGCTTGTGAGGCAGATGTTCCTAAAACAGCAATTTCAATGGGTATTAAAACTATCATGGACGCAAAAAAGATTGTTCTTGTTGCAAACGGTAGCGCAAAAGCTAATATTATCTATGATACTTGCTTTGGTCCAATTACGCCAAACGTTCCAGCATCTGCACTACAACTACACCCAGATGTTACAATTATTGTTGACGAAGAGGCTTATGCCACTATTGCAGCAAAATTAAAATAAAATCATATAAAAAAGCTCCCGATTTTAAATCGGGAGCTTTTTTATAATCTACTATATTTTTCTAATTGAAATTTCTCCACTACTGAGTGTTTTTATTTCTCCATCTTCAAGTTTTACAATTAGGTGCCCAAATTCATTAAAATCAATTGCGGTGGCTTTTTGTGTAACAGTGGGGAATATAACATTAATTTCACTTCCTAAAATAAAGGAGCGAGCCTTGCATTCCTTAAGGAAATTTTTATTTTCTAAATCATCAATAATGATACTCATTTCATTTAGTATTTCACCAATGAGTTTGCTCCTCGAAACGATAACACCATCAAGTTTTTCTTGCAGGGAAGTGGCAATTTCACTAAGCTCAGGCGGGAAA
>JBAQWI010000469.1:0-8770 GCA_049298835.1 Oscillospiraceae bacterium | reverse complement strand
GTATAAAACTATGTGGAAACACATATCGTTGTCCATCATATACGCCACAATTCATAACACCTTGATAAAAATCAGCTTTATTCAGTTCAGAATCCGTATCATAAAACTCACTCATATCAGCAAAGACACCTGACTTCATCATCTTGGTAATGTCATAGTTTTGTTCGAGTGAGGTAAGTTCTATGATATCTGGCCCGTTTCCTGACAGCAATGCCGTACCAAGCTTTTTGGCAAAACCTCCAATAAAGTCCTCAGCACTGCTGACTTCAACGTTTTCAATAATTAAATTCACATCTGGATACTTCTCTTTATACGCTTTAATTACAGGATCCAACATATAGGAGCGGCCTACGGCCCGCCAAATAACAAGACTATTTGGGGGTTGATTTGCATTACCACAACCTGATAGCATTCCGCAGAGCATACAGGTGGACAAGAAAATGCACAGTAGTTTTTTCATATAATTTACCTCGTTTAATTTTACTCACTTACATAAATTTCAAGCTTATCTTGAGCGTTTTTGATACATTCTTCATAACTCTTTTTCTTTTCATAATAAGGCATCATTTCTTCCCTTAACAGTTCATTTGCTTTATTTGGATAATTAACATTTTCTATTTCAGCAAGATATCCTGTATATTGGTCTATGAGTGCCTGCGAAAGTGGTGCAAACTTTTTTATGCCATCTGGTCCATAATCTAGTTCTTCTGATATCATAGCTTTTTTCAATAATGCTTTCATTGCTATGTCTGAGATGGGAATAAAATATGGTAAACTATTCAATGATATCTGTTGGTTCTCATAGCTGAGCATAATTTTAATAAAATTATAAGCATTTTGCTTATTTTTGCTGTTATTTCCAACTGCAACACACTCCTTGGGCGTTGCTTCGATTTTCCCATTGACGTTTCGCAATGGAAACATAACAGATTCGTCAAAGGTGCTGATATTGCGACAATTTTGAATAACATCACCCAAACCTGCGAAAGGCTCTGCTAAAATAACGCTGTTTGCTTTAAGTCTATCCGCAAATATGGCACCACCACCAGATCTCATTTCTGGTTTTTTGTATAAGCTATAAAAAGCTTGATATGTCTCCATCATCTGCTTCATTTGTGGTGTGTTGACTTCCACTGTTTTCTCTTCAAAATCAATCCACTCAACCCCTGTTTCAGCAGGAAACCTGAGTGGGGTTGTAAACTCTGAAATTACTTCTGTTAAGTCAGTTCGTTTTTGATTTTTTTCATAAAGATTATGAATTTGTTCCAAACAGCTATAATAATCATTACATTTGCTCACATCAAAACTTGCTTTTTCAATTGCTGTTTTTGTGCTGATAAGTAGTGGAATGGCATAATTCAATGGAACTATATATTGTTTTCCTTGTGGCTGTCCACCAAAGAAAACCTTCTCATTATAATCTTTGATATTGAAGCTTATATCTTTTTCAAAATAGTCGTGCATATCTGCAAAAACTCCAGCATTCATCATTTTAGATATATCCATTTCTCTTTGTATCCAAAACAAATCCGGACCGTTGCCTGACATCACTTCAGCTGCTAACTTCTCACTATATATTTTACGATCTTCATCATAAGAAACCCTATCGATAGTTAGCGTAACCTTGGGGTATAACTCTTTGAATTTCTTTTGCGCTGCATTGAACGAGTCTCCCATATCTCTATCATACTGTTTTTCAAAATCGGTTCCATAAAACGATATGGATAATTCACCCGTTGCGTTTTCATCTGGGACAAGTTTGTTTTCCTTGCCCTCGGTGGTGTAGGTAGCGGTATTCTCTGTGGAGGTTTGCTTTGGGTCACCACACGCTGTCATAAGTGGACACATCATTGCAATTGCTAGGATAGTTGATACAAGTTTTTTCATAGTTAATTCCTCATTTCATATTATTATTCACTTACATAAATTTCGAACTGTTCTTGTGCGTTTTTAATACATTCTTCATAGGGCTTTTTATTGTCAAAGTATGGTTGCATTTCTTTATAAAGTATGTCGTATCTTTTTTTGTTCATTGTCGATTCCGCGCTGTCAATTTCAGAAAGATAGCCTAAATAGGTATCCATCATTCTCTGCGAGTTTTCAGTTACAGAAATTTTCTTAAATCCCGGACTGGTTCTAATCCTTTTTTGAAGATATTTTTCAACTGCTTTGTTGCTGACCGGTATTGAATTACGATACGTATCTATGTTATTGGACTGAATATAATCGGGGTCAAGATAGATTTTTAAAAAACGATATGCGTTTTCTATATTTTGACTATTGCTACGAACCGCCCACTGTTCCTCCAAGCTCGCTGTAATTCCACCGTTTATATTTCGCAGGGGAATCAAAACTGCCTCGTCAAAACTGTTAATTGCATTAGCACCTGAAATCAGCCATTCATATGACAGAGATAGGTAAATCAGTAAATATTTTTCAGTTTCAAGGCTACGAAAAAATTTTATACCTGTATTATCGTCACAACCAATGCCTCCCGTCAACTTTCCCATATATTGTGGAAACCCATTTTTAAGCGTTTCAAAAACTTTTTTCACTTGGGGAGTTTCCAAATTGACACTATTGTTTTCAAAATCAATCCATTTTGTATTGGAAGCAGATAGACATCTCTCATTTATACTAAATTGATCAATAGGGGTTTTATGATCGGGGTTATTTTTAAGTAGCTGTGAAATTTGGTCTAAACAGCTATAATAATCCTTGCATTTTTCAACATCAAACCCATACTTTTGTGCAATACTCTTGGTCGTGAGTAGGGATTGAAACGTATATCCAATTGGAACGGTGTACTGCTTTCCCCCAGTCTGACCTGTGTAAAACACCTTTTCATTGTAGTCTGCAATATTAAAGCTTTTGTCTTTTTCAAAATACTCATACATATCAGCAAAAGCACCCGCTTGAGCCATCTTTTCTGCATCCATAAGTCCCAAATTCAACCCAAATACATCAGGGCCCTTTCCCACCATAATTTCAGTTGAGAGTTTTGTAAAGTAATCTTTTGCACTCGTTGAACGGGTAACTCGTTCAACATTCAGCTTTACGTTTGGATATAACTCTTGGAACTTAATAATTACCGAATCAATTGGCACCGTACTTTCGCCATATAAGGCAAAGTTGTCATCCCCATAGACTCCAACCGTCAACTCACCCGTTGCATTAGGGTCTGGAACAAGCTTGGTCACCTTGCCCTCGGTGGTGTATTTATTTATGCTCTCATTGACTGTTGGGGTTTGTTTTGCGTTGCCACACGCTGTTAGCATTCCGCACAGCATACAGGAGGACAGGATAATGCACAGTAGTTTTTTCACAGTTAATTCCTCATTCCAATTATAGAAAATACAAACAGTATATAATTTTACAATATTTCCCTTAACAACTACATTATACACATATATGTATATAATATCAAGTTTTGGAGATTTCTCTAACTTTGCTTATTCTATTGATTATATTTTTGCACAAATATTAGAAAATGCCCCCTGTTGTAGTTTTTATTCTACAATAGGGGGCACTTTTTCTTGCGGTCTGTTTTAGGGGTTACCCCCTGTAATCAAATTACTTCTCCATATTTGACTTCATCTCATAATCGTTACATATCAATATGGTATATATCATCATTGCTTGTCATAAAAAATTGAAATTCAGTTTCACCTTTAAAATAAATCATAATATTAGAGGAGTTACAATCAATGCCAAACCTATCCATATTGTTAATAAACTGTGTTGGCATTGCATTTCCAACAAGCTTTTCTATATCAGATTTATTAGTAAAAGTAACAACATCGTCATCATAATTTTTAGTGGCTCTGGCTATGTCTTGTGGCATAGTGGTCTCATTAAATAGTTGATTAATGTCCTGAATAGTTGATTTGTAAATAGTAATTTTTTCTATTTTTTCTACGTCTAGATGTTTTACAGTAACCCCTACATACTCTTCTAGTAAAGCAAGAGTTTTTGTGTAACTTTCATAAACTGGGAGCGCTTGTATCATACCATTATATTGATCATATTCAACTTCCAAACCTTCAAAATTCAATATAAATACTGGGATTTTGTTTAATCCATCTTCAACTGATAATTTTAGATAATCTTCTTGCATAGCCCGTAAAATTATTTTCACTTTTCCGCCTGTAATAACTTTAAAATCTTCTTCTGAGCTATTAGAGCGGGGCTGAATAGTTACTTTTGTAGCCTTTTTCATTTTATCTGAAAACAGTTCATTTATTTCTTTTTTGTATTCCTCTGAATAACGAATTGTATTAAACAAAGCTATATTTTCATCGGTTTTTTGCAAAGAATAAACACGCTTGAAAGTGCCAAAAGAAGACTTTTTTACAGCAACATTAAAATAAATTTGTTCAACATCTGAACTCCTATCAAATGTAGAGGCTCTTTTTATTATCTCTGTAATTGCCTCTATATTTTTAGGTGTTTCAATGCTCGGTTTTTTAAATGACTCCATATCGTCATGGTATTCGCTTTCATTTATATAAACACCAAAGCTTTCAATTTTATCAGCTCTTATTGTTCTTGTGTTGAACCCTGTTATGTCAAAGTTCATTCCCAAAACAACAGCACAAGATATAGCTATGAGTACAATTCCATGTTTCCAGTTCTTAAGAATTGAATTAAAACTAAAATCAAATGCAATTTCACTTAATGCATGTGCCACTAAAATTCCAAGTGCAAGACCAAAATAAATCCATATATTTTGATCTACAATTGTTCTAAATAAGACAGCAAAGCCTAATCCAAAAATGATACAGCAATATATTTTTAGTGGTAGTTTAAATTTATCAAATGCAATGGCAATTCCTGAATGTTCACTTTTTCGTTTAAGAAAACATACGAGTGCAATTGTGATGATGATTGCGGTGATTACCAAATATACTGTAAATATCAACAGCCTTGATTTAGAAATATTATTTAAATAGCTATTGAAAATTTGTGTTACAGGGGACAGCTTTAATGCAAAGCTAATGGTTTCTCCACTATCAAAGTAGTATGTAGGGTATAAAACACTCTTTAAGGCTCTCACCAAAAAGACTACTGCATCTTGACCAAAAAATGCAACAGAAGTTAAAATTAAAGTGATTACTGTATTTCCACAAAGAATTGTGCAAAGTGCAACAATAGAGAATGTTGAAATAAAGAAAAGTAAATTTTCAGCTAATGCTTTTAAAATTTCTACTGTCATGATTGCTCGGCCATAACCAAAGGAAACAATCAGTGCATTTGTTAGAATGAAATTTATTGTAAAGCCAATTAAGACAGGAATAATTGACGCTACAAAGTTACAGATGAACATTGCCTTTCGTGAAATTGGAAAGCTATGATAAAAATCCACCTTTGCTTTGCTATGTAGATAGCTAAAAGCAGAAATACCAGCGATAATTGCGAGTATTATAAAAGCAGTTTTAGCAAATATTCCTTTATAGTCCATGAGTGAAGTTAATCTTTCACAAACACGGTTAAACCTCAAAATAGTATCGTTTTCATTTAAAATTTTAGATACATTTTCGCCCATTATCATAAGTGCGGGTAGGGTTAGTGTAAGAAAAAAAAGGAGTGAAGAAAGTGCAGTATTCCACGATTTTCTCTTTAAAGTATTTTTAAAATAACTAGAATATGAGTTTTTTAATGTCATAACCACTTGCCTCCGTTTCGCTAATAAATATTTCCTCTAATGTAAGGGGTAGTGTTTCAAGAAAAATCGGGTTTGCAAGTCTAATTTTACTCTTGATATCTTCTTGCTCACCTCTTGCTGTAATTGAAACTAATGAACCTCTAATTTCTTTAGAAAGAATATCAATGTCCTTGAAAGCGTCCTCGATAGCGTTGTTAGGTAAAACGCACTGGATTTTATGTATTCCAAGTTTCATTTCATCTAAATCCTTAGAAAATAAAATTCCACCTTTATGAAGTAAACCAACGTGGTCACAAATATCTTCAAGCTCTCGTAAATTGTGAGAGGCAAGTATTGGGGTTAGGTTTCTATCTAGCACATCGTTAGCAAGCAATCCTTTTACACCTTGCCTAGCAACAGGGTCAAGTCCGTCAAAAGTTTCATCGCAAAAAATATAGTCTGCGCCAGAACAAATTGCATAAATTACAGATAGTTGTTTTTTCATACCCTTTGAAAACGTGCGAATTTTGCGATTATCATCAAGGGAAAAGCCTTTTATAAGATGCTGATATCTTGCTTCATCAAATTTTGGGTAAAACATTTTGTAATAGTTTTTCATTTCAAGTGGAGTTCCATTTGGAAAGAAATATTGCTCATCAGAGATATAAAAAATCCTTTGTTTGACTTGTGGATTTTCAAAAATTTCATCTTCGTCTAATGTAATACTTCCGCTATCTGGCATATAAACACCAGCCATCATACGAATGAAAGTTGATTTACCCGCACCATTTGAACCAATTAGTCCAAAGATACTACCGCTATTAATTGTTGCATTTATACAATCAATGGCTTTAATGTCGCTAAAACTTTTTGATAAATTAGTTGCCTTAATCATCGGTTCCGCCTCCATTTTCGCTAAATTGTAAGAGTTTTTGTTTTAATAATTCTTTGTTGTAGCCTAAGTCTAAAATTTCTTCAACATTATTTTTTAGAACTTCAAGAATTTCATCATAACGCATATTCAATACATTCTGTGTATCACCAGATACAAAATTTCCACGTCCTTTGACGCTATAAATCATGCCTTTTTGCTCTAAAGCGGAGTAAGCTTTTTGGATTGTATTCGGATTCACTGCAAGTTCAGCAGAAAACTCACGAACTGATGGCAGTTTTTGGTCCTTTTCAAGACCACCACAATGTATCAGCCGTTCAATGCCTTTAATTATCTGCTCATAAATGGCAACGCCACTGCGATAATCTATGTTTATCATAATTACTCCTTTACTGTAATGTGTGTACTATTAATACTAGTACACACATTGTACATTTATTAAATTCAAATGTCAATACATATATTTGTATATTATTTCAGGTTTTTACAATATTTATCACACATAGGCATTTGTGAATAATATCTTTAACCTAAAAATAAATTATTTCTACCCTATTTAATAAGATTGTGGTATGATACCAATATACTAAATATCGGAGGTAATGGTAATGGCAAAATTAGACGAAAACTTTATTGGTAAGTTTTGGGGAACACTAACTGAAAAAGATGAAGATATGTTACTCGAAAATTCTATCTGCATTGATCCTAAAACTGGCGTAGCTCCCACTAAAACTTGTGCTTGCATTGTTAAATTAACTGAAAATTTATCAATTCCTGGATACTACACAATGGGTGGTAGCGAAGATACTGTAGAAATTGATGATGATGAAAAAATTTCTCGTTATATAGTTTAATTTAAATTAAACTATATAAAAGCTCCCATAGAGCTGAAAATTTCTTGTAAATAGTTGACTTAAACGCAAAAAAGCCACTGAATAATCAGTGGCTTTTTATTGTATCATAATTGACGTATAATTATGGTTGCAAAGGTTTAATTTGAACTAACAACCTCTGGTTTTAGGTAAGAATAAATGATTTTATGATTAGATTGCTTGGTTACTCTTTTACTCCGCCTAAAGCAATTCCTTCTATAAATGTTTTTTGAAATATAAGATACACTATCACAACAGGTATTACAGAAATAGTTATTCCTGCAAACATAGGACCATAATTTGATACAAATTGTCCTTGTGTCATAGCAAGCCCTATTGGAAGGGTATATTTGTCCATATCTGTTAGCATAAGGTACGGCCAGAGGTAGTTATCCCATTCCCACAAGAATGTAAAGATTGCCAATGCACCAATTGCGTTGAGCATCATAGGCATAACAATTCTGTGGAAAATTTTCAACTCGCCTGCTCCATCTAATCTTCCTGCCTCCAAAAACGAATCAGGTACAGACATTGCAAACTGACGCATCATAAACACACCAAATCCAGAAATAAATGACGTATAAAAAATTGAAGCATCTGTATTAATCCACTTAAACCAAACCATCATCTGGTAGCTTGGTATAAGAGTCGCAACATACGGTATCATCATTGTCGAAAGTATCATTGTAAAGATAGCCTTGTTCCCACGAAATTCAAATTTCGCCAAAACATAGCCCGCAATGGATGAAACATAAACAACTATTACCGTTTTTACAACTGCGTAATACAAACTGTTCATAAAGAATTTTCCAAAATTATATTTACCCAAAATTATTTTAAAATTATCAATATACATCCAATTATTCGGAAAAAATTCTGGTGGAATTTTTGTTATTTCTGCAGTAGTTTTCAGTGAGTTTAAAAGCATCCACAAAAACGGGAACAGCATAATAATAACAAAAAATATAAGTAAGGTATGGCAAAGTAAATTTCCAACTTTAAATTTCTTGATCATTGCTTTTATCTCACTCCTTTATACGTTTTTATTGTTAAACTTGATTTGCCCTATTGAAAGCACAAATATAATTGCAAAGAGAATAAATGATATAGCCGAAGCAGAGCCAAAATTATAAAAACTAAACGCTTCTTCAAATATATAAAATGACATTGTTTGGGTAGCCGTACCCGGCCCGCCCTCGGTTATAAATTTAATAGGAGTATATACCTGCATATAATCAATAATTTTTGTTACTATTAGAATAGTCATCGTATTTTTAAGAAGAGGAAGCGTCATAAAGAAAAACTGTTTTGGTTTTGAGCATCCATCAATCTCAGCACTTTCAAATATACTAGGATCTATGT
>JBAQWI010000468.1:0-18131 GCA_049298835.1 Oscillospiraceae bacterium | reverse complement strand
ATCTACCCTCACCATGTGAGATTGGAACTGAATGAATATCACCAACAGCCGTGTTATAAAGCCAAGGTGATTTATTTGCACTAATGCGTGTGCTTACCATAAGTGACTGATGGCGACCTATTGTGTTATAAGTCAACGTTGGTGATTCATCGGTAACGTCGCAAATTTCACCGTATGGAATAAGTCCTAGCTTAATTAGTGCTTGGAAACCGTTGCAAATACCTAGCATCAAACCGTCACGGTTTTTAATCAAGTTCATAACAGCTAGACTTACTTGTGGATTTCTGAAGAATGAGGTAATGAATTTTGCAGAACCATCAGGCTCATCACCACCAGAAAATCCACCTGGCAACATAATGATTTGTGAATTGTCTATCTTTTGAGCAAAAGCCATTACGCTCTCCTCGATTTGTGCACTTGTAAGATTTTTGATTACAAAAATCTCTGCATCTGCCCCTGCTTTTTGGAATGCTCTAGCTGAATCATATTCGCAGTTTGTGCCTGGGAAAACTGGAATTAATACACGAGGTTTTGCAATTTTAATCGCAGGAGAAATACGCTCAGATTTTTTTGTTTTATGGCTGATAGTCTGTGGAGTTTTTGTTTTTTGTGTAATCCTATAAGGGAATACAGGCTCAAGCACTTTTTCATATGCGTTTTGAAGATTTTTCATATCTATCATGACCATATTTTCAGGAACTACAATTACATATTTACAAGTTGTTGTACCGATAATTTGTAGCCCATCTTCACAAGCTTTTTTATCAATCTCAAGCACAAATCCACCATAAACAGGGTTAAACATCAACTCTTTGTCAATTGCCTGTGTTAGCTTTACGCCTATACTATTGCCGAGTGACATTTTCGCAAGTGTTTCAACAAGTCCACCCATTGTGAGTGTCGAACAAGCATTTACGCAACCATTTTGGATAAGCTCCTCAACTTTTGAGAATACAGCTTTTACACTCTCGAAGTTTGGGATACCATTTTCGTCATACTCAGGAGTTATAATTGCAATTCTTGAGCCTGGACGTTTAAATTCCTGCGAAATAACCTTGTCAGCTTTTGCTAGTGATACCGCAAATGAAACAAGGGTTGGAGGAACGTCAATATCTTCAAATGTACCACTCATAGAGTCTTTTCCACCAATTGAGCCAATTCCAAGTTCAAGTTGTGCCTTAAACGCACCCAAAAGTGCAGACATAGGTTTGCCCCAACGTGAAGGTGTGTTTTGTGTTCTCTCGAAATATTCTTGAAATGTTAACCAGCATTGCTTATGACTACCACCAACAGCGATAACCTTGGCAACGGATTCGATAACCGCATACATTGCGGAGTGATATGGACTTTGCTCTGAAATGTATGGGTTAAAACCCCATCCCATAACTGAGGCTGTATTGGTTTCGCCCTTTAGCACAGGAATTTTTGCAACCATTGCTTGTGTTGGTGTTAGCTGATTTTCTCCGCCAAATGGCATCAATACAGAGCCAGCACCAATGGTTGAGTCAAAACGCTCAGAAAGTCCTTTTTGTGAGCAAAGGTTTAGGTTTGACATATGCTCGACTATATTTTGTGCTGTGATTTCCTTGTCAAATACAGGTTTTACAACAGCTTTTGTGATTTCAATATTGGTATGTTTTACTGCACCATTTGAGTTTAAGAACTCACGGGAAAGGTCAACGATGCGGTTACCACACCAATCCATAGAAAGGCGAGGTTCTTTTGTGACAACTGCCACAAAGGTCGCTTCAATATTTTCTTCATTTGCAAGAGCAATGAATTTTTCCATATCCTCTTTTTTTACTACGCAAGCCATTCTCTCTTGTGATTCGCTAATTGCAAGTTCAGTTCCGTCAAGCCCGTTGTACTTTTTAGGAACAGCGTCAAGATTGATATGAAGTCCGTCAGCAAGTTCGCCAATGGCAACAGATACACCGCCTGCGCCAAAGTCGTTACAGCGTCTGATTAGACGAGTTGCTTCTTCGTTTCTGAATAAACGCTGAATTTTTCTCTCTTCAGGAGCATTTCCCTTTTGCACTTCTGCGCCACAGCTCTCAAGGCTGTCTAGGGTATGGGATTTAGACGAACCTGTAGCACCGCCACAACCATCACGTCCAGTTTTTCCGCCTAACAATACGACAACGTCACCAGCGTCTGGCACTTCACGCACTAGATTTTTTGCTGGAGTTGCACCAATTACTGCACCAATTTCCATACGTTTTGCAGCATATCCAGGGTGATAAATCTCACTCACTTGTCCAGTTGCAAGTCCAATTTGATTTCCATATGAACTATATCCAGCAGCTGCACGAGTTACAATTTTACGTTGTGGTAGCTTGCCACTGATGGTATCCTCAACTGGTATAAGTGGGTTTGCGGCACCAGTCACACGCATTGCTTGATAAACATAAGAACGTCCAGAAAGTGGGTCACGAATAGCACCACCCAAACAAGTAGCAGCACCACCAAATGGCTCAATTTCTGTTGGGTGGTTATGAGTTTCATTCTTGAACATTAGCAGCCAATCTTCATCAACACCGTCAACGTCAACCTTGATTTTTACGGAACAAGCATTGATTTCCTCAGACTCGTCCATATCTTTTAAAATACCATCTTTTTTAAGCTTTTTAGCTCCAATGATAGCCAAATCCATAAGGGTAATCGGTTTGTCAGTTCTGCCTTTATATAAATCCTTACGAGTTACAAGGTACTCTTTATATGTATCAGCAATAAAACTGTCAGCAATTTTAACGTCATCTATATTAGTAGAAAACGTGGTATGTCGACAATGATCCGACCAGTATGTGTCAATCATTTTAATTTCAGTTATAGTAGGGTTTCTCTTTTCAGTATCCTTGAAATAAGACTGACAAAAGATAATATCGTCCAAATCCATTGCAAGAGAATATTTCTTAATAAAGGAGTTTAATCCGTCTTTGTCAAGGTCTATAAAACCATCTAAAGTTGCAACGGTTGTCTTTTGCTCATAGTTTAAATCTAGTGTCAAAACTGTATCAAGGCACGCTTCACGGCTCTCAACAGGATTTACAAGGTATGCCTTAATTTTATCAAATTGAGCATCAGTAATCTCACCAGTAACGATATAAACCCTTGCATTTTTAACAGTAGGTCTGTCGCCCTGTACCAAAAGCTGGATACATTGTGCACAGGAATCTGCACGTTGGTCAAATTGTCCAGGAAGATATTCAATGGCAAAAACGCGTGCGTTTTCATCAAGTTTTGGTAATTCAAAATAGATCTCATCTACTTGTGGCTCAGAAAAGATTGTAGGTTGTGCTTTCTTGAAGGTTTCTTCAGAAACACCTTGCACATCATAGCGGTTAATCACTCGAATATTTTGAACGTTACTCATCAAAAGTGAGCTTTTTAGGTCTTGTAAAATGCTATGGGCTTCAACTGCAAAATCAGACTTTTTCTCAACATAAATGCGGTAAACTGACATAATCGACACTCCTATAATTTAAATTACAGCACTTAGATAAACTAGTTATCAAAGTGTTATTTGCCTTCTACTTTGCTACCTTGTCAAGGTAAGCTAAAGTAGGGCATTTGAAATTAATTTTACTGTTTTTTAGATCGTTACACTAATTGTCCTATACAATGCTCGTCCTCACGTTTTGTTAACAAAACTTTGAGGATTTCGCCACTTATATCCTTGTCGCTTTTAGCTACTACCCTTGTATAATTTTTGGTGTAGCCCACATAGTTGTCCTCAGATTGCTTTGTTTCAAACAAAACATCTTGTATACTAGAAACTTGACTGTCCAAAAACTCCTGTTGAGCTTTTATTGTTGCTTCAATCATTTTTTTGCTACGACTATCTTTTGTAGGCTTGTCCACTTGATTTTCCATTGTAGCGGCACGAGTTCCTACTCTTATAGAATAGCTGAAAATATGGGCTTTTGCAAACCCTACTTTGTGTGCAAACTCTAAAGATTCTGCAAACTCTCGCTCATCTTCTCCCGCAAACCCCACCATAATATCGGTAGTGATTGCAGGATTATCAAATTTATTGCGAATATTTTTCACAATGTCATAGTATTGGTCCGCAGAATAATGCCTGTTCATTCGCTTTAGTGTGTCATCACTTCCACTTTGCATTGAAAGGTGAAACTGTGGGCAAAACTTGTCAAGGCTAGCCATGCGAGCAAGGTCATCCTCTGACAAAAGCTCAGGTTCAAGCGAACCCAATCTCACACGTTTTACGCCCTCAATGGAACAAGCCAATTCAATTGCGTCAATCAGCCGTACATCATAGTTTGTTTCCTTACCATAGGAACTTAGATTGATTCCCACAAGGACAATTTCTTTATATCCATTTTGGGCTAATGCCTCAAGTTCTTCTTTAATATCTTGTAATTTTTTGCTGCGAATTGGCCCTCTTGCCTTTGGAATGATGCAATAAGAACAATATCTATCGCAACCGTCCTCAATTTTAACAAATGCCCTCGTGTGTTCATGAAATTTTGCCGTTTTCATCGGCTCAAAGCTTTCCCCTTTTTCGTGGGGAGTTATGTCTATTACACGTTCTCTAGTTTGCAGGAACTTCTTTACATTAGAAAGAAGCGCACTTCGGTTATAAGAACCCTGCAAAACGGAAACCTCATTGATGATTTTTGCCTCTTCAGGAAAAGCCTGTGGAAAACAACCTGTAAGTGCAATGACTGCATTTTCATCAGAACGTTTTATGCGTCTGATAAGCTGTCTGGTTTTTTTGTCGCCCGATTCTGTCACTGTACAGGAATTTATAACATAAACGTCTGCTTCATCGTCAAAGGCTACGATGTCAAATCCATCGTTTGCAAACTGGTTTGTCATGACTGTAGTTTCATATTGATTCACTTTACAGCCTAAAGTATAGAAAGCAATTCTCATTTATCCACCCTTGTTGCACAAGAGAACATCCATATTGTGCACCACGCACAACACCAATATTCAACACCCATGCACACGATCATCTTTCATTATAAATTTTATTCACCATATTAACCAAATTTTCGCTCTTATATTTATACTTTACATTAATATTATAATTGATTTACTTAGAATTTACAATTATCAGTTGACTAAAAAGTATGCATCTGTTATAGTAAATTTATGGTTAAATACTATAAAAAAAAGCATTAGGAGGAAAATTATATGAAATCAGTTAATATTAAATTGGCAACTATCAACGATGTTAAAGTTTTTGTAAACACAGTGGCTAAATACGATTTCGACGTGGATCTAATCTCGGGTAGATATGCAATCGACGCAAAATCAATTATGGGTATCTTCAGCCTTGATATATCAAAACCTATTAAGTTGGATGCTCACACAGAGGACGCTGACGCTTTCTTTGCAGAAATCAAACAATTCATGGTTGACTAATTCCTAAAAAAGAATTTAACAATCCCCACTTTAAGCTTTTAAGTTTACTGTGGGGATTGTTTTTATAACATAATAAAAGGGATTGCCCTGTTTGTTTGAAATAGCATAAGATTTTTAATAACGTATTGAATCACATAAAAGAAAGGGTTGCGTAATAGCAACCCTTTCTTAACATTTTATTATTCAGCAAAACCTGATTCAACAAGTTTTACAAGTCCGTCAACTGCATTTTGCTCGTCAACGCCATCAGCGATAATTTTAATTTCTGTGCCACCAACGATGCCCAAAGAAAGAACACCTAAAAGGCTCTTTGCATTTACTCTGCGCTCATCTTTTTCCACCCAGATAGATGCTTTAAATTCATTTGCTTTTTGTATAAAAAATGTTGCAGGACGCGCATGCAAACCTACTTGATTTTGAACTTTTACTTCCTTAACGTACATAAATAAGCTCCCTCTTTTTATAATAAACTATTTTTAATACTTAACTGTTCAAGGTAATTATATCACATAAATGGTTGCCGTCAACGAGTTAATTGCATTTTAAAACAATAAAATTGCATTTTCTGCTTTTTCCCTATTATAGGACATTTTGATTGCACCTAGTTGTGCACTATTCACATAAAGTTTTTTCCAATAGCAACTAGTATTGCGCATTTCTATTTAACCTCTGATCCAATCTCACCAATAAGTTTGTGATCTAGCTTTGTCAGCTTGTATAATTTTATCATATCTGGGCGTTTTTTCAAAGTTCTTGTCAAACGTTGCTTTTGTCGCCACTCTATGATGTTTTTGTGATGTCCCGATAAGAGCACCTCAGGCACTTTGTTTTCATGCCAAGTTTCTGGGCGGGTATAATGGGGATACTCAAGAAGTCCGTCAAAATGACTTTCTTCTTCATAGCACTCACTCGATGCAAGCACACCCTCACACATTCTAGCAACGGTATCCACAAGCACGAGCGCTGGCAATTCCCCACCCGTTAGTACATAGTCGCCAATCGAGATTTCCTCATCTACAATCTCTTCAATTACACGTTCATCAACGCCCTCGTAATGTCCACAGATAATGAAAAGGCTTTCCATCTTAGACAGTTCAATTGCACGCTGTTGAGTCAAAACTCCACCCTGTGGCGACATATAGATAACGTGTGGCTTTTTATCAAGTTTATCGCTGACAGCTTTATAGCATTGATATATTGGCTCTGCTTGCATTACCATGCCCTTGCCACCACCATATGGTGTATCATCCACACGTCTATGCTTATCAGGAGTATACTCTCTAATGTTGTGACAATAAAGCTCGATTAAGGACGCACGTCTTGCACGACCTACAATGCTTTCATTTAGTACCGCTTCACACATTTCCACAAAGAGTGTTGCAATATCAATCCTCATCGCCAAACAGTCCTTTGATTGGTCTGATTTTCATAATGCCCGCATCAATGTCGGTGTCAATTACAACCTGTTTGATTGCAGGGATTAGATAAAGTTTTTCACCTTGTTTTATATGATAAACATCGTTTGCGCCAGTTTCACTTACCTCAATAAGCTCACCGTAAACGATGCTGTTGTCGTCTGCGTCAATAACTTGTAACCCTTCCAAATCCTGAATAAAATAACTACCCTTAGGAAGCTTTACTTCATCTGTTTTTAGATAGAGCACCTTGTTTCTATACTTGTTTGCTGTTTCGATATCTTCAATGCCTACTATCTTTAGCACAACAATATTTTTTTGCACACGTGAGCGCTCAATGTTAATTGGAGTTTTTCCCTCGTCAAGAAATAGTATTTTAAAATCCAGTAAAAACTCGGGACTGTCACACCATGGGTTAACACGCAACTCGCCTTTTATGCCCTGTACTGTTACGATTTTTCCAACCTCAATATATTGTTTTTTCATTAAAGGAGCATAAATTTGTACATCTAGCTATGCTAGATGGGCTGAATTCCTAGGCACCATTGTCGCCAAAGAATTCATGCCTCCACCCATGTCGTGCCCTAACCTAACATGAAAATGAAGTTTTTATGCCCACGTCCCACCTTTCGTTGTAAAAATGCTTTATTTGAAACTAAAAGGGAAGCTAAACGCTTCCCTTTTAACTATTTTCTACAGTAGTCACGATAACCGCAAGCACTAAATTTAGTCATAAACCAAATATAGTATGCGGTATATGTGCAGATTTACTCTGCCTAGTCAATTTCTACTGCAATTTTTTGATTGGTGCGAGATGCACCAGCACGCATAACAATACGAACTGCTTTTGCAATTCTGCCTTGCTTACCGATGACTCTGCCCATATCCTCTGGGGCAACGTGGAGGTGGTATATGGTAACACCCTCAGCGTTTTTTTCGTCGATAGTAACGCTAACAGCATCTTTATCGCCGACTAGTCCCCTTGCAAGTACTTCTAGTAATTCTTTCATTGGTCATTCTCCATTCTGCCAAGTTGGGGCATAAGTAAAAATGGATACAGGTAACACCTGCAAGCATACCACGCTTAAGCGCAACAGCAATTGAAATTTTCATTCCACGTGTTAAAACTTAAGTTGGTAAACTTTAAATTGCACCCATTGGGAGAGCCAAAACTCACACCCAATCGGTAGAGCCAAAATCAAACTAGATAGCTTCGTTGTTTTTAAGAAGTCTCTTAACAGTTTCAGTTGGTTGAGCACCATTAGCAATCCATTGTTTTGCTTTTTCTGCATCAACTTTAACTATTGATGGGTTTTTTGTTGGGTCATAGTAACCTATTTCCTCAATGAATCTACCATCTCTAGGGAATCTTGAATCTGAAACAACAATGCGGTAAAATGGAGCTTTTTTAGCGCCGATACGACGTAATCTAATCTTAACAGCCATTTATAAACACCTCCTATAAATTTTAAAAATAATTATATTTCACCTTGTATTAACAAGAGTAAAAGCCTTTGGAGCATGATGCTCCCTTCATATCGCACACAAAATCACGATGAAATACTGACTTTTGTGCCTGCGAGTAAATTGAATTTCATCTTAATGATCAGACTAGCGTTTTCTTTTCTTAGATTTTTTCATCATTGCTTTTCCCATTCCAGGCATTTGCTTCATCATTTTTTGCATCTGCTCAAACTGTTTGAGTAAGCGATTGACATCTTCGACCTTCATACCGCTACCAGTAGCAATTCTGCGTTTTCTATTGGGGTTTATGATTGCAGGTTTTTCACGCTCTGCCTTTGTCATTGAGGTAATGATTGCCTCAACCCTCAAAAGCTGACGTTCGTCGATGTCAACGTCCTTTAGTTGGTTTCCAACTCCAGGAATCATTGAAAGCATCTCTTTCATATTGCCCATATTTTTCATTTGATACATTTGATCCAAAAGGTCATTCATATCAAACTTGTTTTCTTTCATTCGAGTCATCATGGCGCCCGCTTTTTTCTCGTCCATGTTTGACTGTGCTTTTTCAATCAGAGTTAAAACGTCGCCCATACCAAGTATTCTTGACGCCATACGCTCTGGGTGGAATGGTTCAAGCTCATCAAGCTTTTCGCCCATACCGATGAATTTAATTGGTTTTCCCGTAACTGCAAGCACAGAAAGTGCCGCACCACCACGGGTATCACCATCAAGCTTTGTAAGAATTACAGAGTCAATGCCAAGTGCTTCATTAAAGGACGCTGACACATTCACTGCATCTTGTCCAGTCATCGCATCAACCACAAGCATAATTTCACTCGGATTTACTGCTGATTTGATGTTTTGAAGCTCGCCCATCAGCGCTTCATCTATATGCAAACGTCCTGCGGTATCAATGATAACAATATCATTGCCGTGGTCTTTGGCGTGTAGGATTGATTTTTGTGCAATTTCGACAGGATCAATTTGTCCCAAAGAAAAAACTGGCACACCAGCTTGCTCACCAACAACCTTTAACTGCTCAATCGCAGCAGGTCGATAAATATCAGCAGCAACAAGCATTGGTCGTCTGCCTTGCTTTAAAAAATATTTTGCAAGTTTTGCGGCATGAGTTGTTTTACCAGCACCCTGCAAGCCGCACATCATAATGATGCAAGGTGGCTTTGAAGGAATGTTAATACGCTGATTTTCGCTACCCATTAAGCTGCAAAGCTCTTCATTAACAATTTTAATTACCTGCTGTGCAGGAGTTAGACTTTCCATTACTTCAACGCCAACGCAACGTTCGCTTACGCTTTTGACAAAGTCACGAACGACCTTATAGCTAACGTCTGCCTCAAGGAGAGCCATTTTCACTTCACGCATAGCGTCTTTTATATCATTTTCGTTAAGCTTGCCCTTTGATTTCAGCTTTTTAAAGGCAGCGGCTAGTTTATCGGCTAAAGATTCAAATGCCAAAAATACTCATCCTTTCTAGGAAGTTTTCTTCACATAGTTGTCAATAATAGTATTTATTTGATCAATGTTATCGGAAATAGCGTTGGAATAATGATAAACTTTGTTTTCCTTTTCGACACGCTCGATAACATATTTAATGCCTTGAATTGTTTTTTGTGTGTCAATGTAGGATTCAAACATCTTAAGTTTATCCTCAAGTTCAAACAAAAACACTTCGCCTCTTTTAATTGAGTCACGAACGCCCTGTCTTGTAATTCCTTGGTGTTCAGCGATTTCACTAAGAGAAAGGTCTTGATTGTAATAAAGGTCAATAACATCACGCTGTTTGTCAGTTAGCATTTCACCATAAAAGTCTAGTAATACAGCAACGCTTAGGTTTTTGGCCACAGTCAATTCCTCCTAATGTTACGCTTCGTTGTAAAGCAATTTACTTTACATTCACTATTATAACTTATCATGCAAAAAATGTCAAGCAAAATAATCAGGTATTGCCCCTATAATTTTATGGTAATTATGTCAAAGAAATCGTTGTAGGAGCAAACAATCCTATTTCTTTTTTGCAATTAAAAATTTGATTTTAATTCCCTCTGCGGAATACATTTCTTCGTGTTCTGTCCTGTAATTCGGCTCATAACCGCTACTATGTAGGTCGGTTGTTTGATAGGTTACTTCAAAGCCTGCCTCCTCAAAATAGGAGAGCGAATGACGAAACAGCTGATCATCATCTGTTTTAAAATGTATCTCGCCACCATCTTTCAAGAATTTTCTGTAATTTAAAAGCTGACGTGTGTGGGTAAGACGCTTTTTGTACTGTTTTGGTTTGTGCCACGGATTGCAAAAATTAATATAGATTTGGTCAATGACATCACCAGAAATGATGTTTTCAATGCGTTCGATGTTTTGCCACGTGGTGCATACATTTTCTATTTCAAGTGATTTTTCATTATACGCCGCCTCAATATTGCGTTTGGTAAGCCCCAGCATATCGCTACTCAAATCAACACCTATAAAATTGGTATCTTGATTTGCAGATGCAACCTGTGCTAAAAATCTTCCTTTGCCACAGCCAAGTTCCAAGTGGATTGGCTTGTCATTTTTGAAGTAACTTCCCCAGTTGCCTCTATACTCCTCTGGGTTTTTTATATAAAATGGACATACAGCAAGTTCTGGTTTTGCCCATTTCTTAGTTCTCATTCTCATATTCTTCACCTCATAATTATTATCTGTATTGTTATATCATAGATTTGTTCAATTTACAAACCGCACAAAGCCTGTATTCTTGCGGTTTGTTCAGTTTTAACGAACTATAAAACCACGTATTTTGCTATGCGTTAGTAACACGATAGTAACAAATCAAAGTGCAACATCCATGTGTTTTTATTATCAGCTGTCACCATTATTTTACACATATTATTAACCACACTATAAGATGAATTTCTTATTAGTATATCGTAACAAAATTAAAATATTATTGCAAGTCATAAATGCAAAAATCCCCCAACCTATAATTAAATAAGTTGGGGGATAATGTTACATTGTTTTAATTTCGCTATAAGTATTTGATATCAACTTCAAGCCTTTTTGTACTTCTTCAGCACGTTCTCTTGTTTCATATGAGTAGCTTACTACTTTATAAAAACCTGGGGTGTGTGGTTGTGTTTCTGCGTATGGACCCAATAGGTTTAATGCTTGTTTCACCTTATCAGCAGCTTCTTTTGTTTTAAAACTAAATACCTCAAGCTTGTAATATGTTTTTTTCTCAACTGGCTTTGCAATTACAACTGAATCTGATCGTGTATAAGTTAAACCATTGCCTTTGCATATTCCTTTTGTAACTGCTTCAACGTACATATTAAACTTGCTATCATATAGAGCGTTATCTTTAGCATTTTTGATAAATCCTAGTTCTAATAAGCAAGCCATCATGTTCGTTTCCCTGCATACGTGAAAATTGCCCTTTTTAACCCCTCTGTTGGCTTGTACACCTACTTTTACTATCTCGTTTAGAATGTCACTAGCATAGCTTAGTGTGGCACTGTTAGTGTTTTTATATACCCAGTTTTCAGCACCGTAGGCAATGGACAGAATGTAACTATTTCTATGACAAGAAATAAAACAATCAGCCTTTACTTTATTGGCAAAATCCGTCCTTGCTTGTAATGACATAGGTGAACAAATTGTACTTGGAAACTTGGTTGAAGGTTTGCCACTTCCTGAAAACACCGATTTGATTATGAAACTAACTCCTGAAAAATTAAGTTTTATGACCATAAGTAAACAGGAATTTGAAATTGATTTTTCAAAAGTAACTTTAATTGATTTAAAATCAGATGTTGAAATGGAAAAGCTTGTTCAGCAGTCAGCACCAGGAATGATTATTGGTGCAGCAACATTTGGTCTTATTGGTGCAATGGTTGGTGGAAGGGTTAAGACAAAAGAAAAAAGGATTGTAAATCATTTCTTGATTGTCAACTATCAATCTGATGAACTAAAAACGATTATTATTCAAACTACAAAAGACTGGTACAATTCAGCATCTTTGGTTGATTCATTCAAGAAACTGAAACCTGATGCACAACCAATTAAAATTCAACTATAGGAAATGGTGAAATTTCATGAAGTACATTATTGAATATGGTTCAACTAATCCTTCCAAATTGTTCAATATAAATGAAATGGAAGAAATATTCTTTCGACAACTTTATGTGCAACTAGAATCCTTAAAATTAAACAATAGAATAAAATTGACAAGAATGTCAAATGGAACACTTGCTGTTAACTGTGCAGGGTATCCAGTGGGAAAAGTTAAATTGCAAGGAAAAAAGAATTGGATGCAAATTTTAAAAAGTTTATGTAAGCATGATGTCATTGAGGGTTCATTAGACGATTTTATTCCAAAGATTGATGAATGGATTCATTATGTTAAAAAGTATTTAATAAAAGAATTTTAGATAAAAATAGACCCCCAGGTGATGCAAACACCCAGGGGTCAGGCAACCAAGTCAGAAACCTAGAAAGAATCATGAAGTGGTCTATTAAATTATACCATTTCATGAGTTAAAAATCAATGAAATGGAATGATAAAATGAAAAATCCAAATGGTTATGGAACTGTTGTTAAATTATCAGGCAACAGAAGGAATCCTTTTGCAGTCAGGAAGACTACTGGATGGAATGACAAAGGTCATCCAATCTATTTAGCAATTGGATATGCTCCAACAAGAGAAGATGGAATGATGATGCTTGCTGAATACAATCGCAACCCATATGACATTGACCTTTCAAAAATCACAATGTCAGAAGTATATGATAAATGGTCAGCCAGGAACTTTCCAAAGATGTCATCTGCTTCTGTTTCCGCTATGAAAGCAGGCTATAAAAAAACATCTTCACTTCATAAAATGAAGTACAAGGAAATCAAAGCATATCACATGCAAGATGCAATTGACGAATCAGGTGGGTATTCAACCCAAGGTTCAGTGAAAAATTTGTTTGGTCATCTTGATAAATTCGCACTGGAACTTGACATAATTATGAAACCAAATTCAGCATTGGTGTCATCTGCTCCCATACCTGATACAAAGAAAATTCCATTCACTGATGATGAAGTCACCGCTGTGTGGAAAATTCAAGAAAAAAATTGGGTTGATTCAATCCTGGTCTTTTTATATACTGGATTCAGAATCAGTGAACTACTCGACATCAAAACTGCAAATGTTGACTTGGAAGCAATGACAATTAAAGGCGGAACAAAAACTAGAGCAGGAAAAGACCGAATTGTTCCAATACATTCAAAAATCTTGAAACTGATTGAAGTTAAGATGAAAGAAGGAAATGAATATCTTTTTCCATACAATAACAAAAAATGTTCAAAAGTTCAGTATTATATAATTTGGAATATAATTATGGATGAACTAGAATTGAACCATACACCTCATGAATGCAGACATACTTTCAGGTCAAGACTTGACAGTGCAGGTGCAAATAAAGTGTGCATTGACCTAATGATGGGGCATAAATCAGCAGGAACAGGTGAAAGAATTTACACTCATAAAACCATTGAAGAACTCAAAATAGCAATTGAACTAATAACAAGTTAGTAACAAAAAAGACCATATTCCCCATAATTCAAGGGTCTGTGGTCTTTTAATTCTTATTATATCATAAGCGCAAGCGTTGATATAATTTGCTCTGCAAATATTATATCGAATAACTTTCATAATTGCAATATCACGTTACTTGACTTTTCTTTTTCACTTCATTATAATGAAGTTAGTAAACTTAACTATATGGAGGTGCAGTATGAGGGCAGGCAATCAAACTCTCTTGAAAAAAAATAATCAGCGTGCGATTGCCGATTATATAATCCAAAATGGTCCAATTTCTAGGGCAGATTTGTCTAAGAAGTTAAAAATTAGCAAACCAACTGTTTCTGCAAATGTCGCAGAACTCATCGACATGCATCTTTTAAAAGAAATTGGTTATAGCGAAACTGACATAGGAAAAAAACCTATGCTTGTGGATTTTGATAAAGATTTCAGATTTGTATTGGCACTTGATTTTATCAGCTATATTGCGGTAAATAAGATTTCTGTTGCAGTCTGCAACTTGTACTGTGATCCAATTTTCATAGATACAATTAATTTCCCACCTAATTTTGATTCAAATTTCGTTAAGGAAAGCCTACCCCAATCCATTATGGAACTGTTTAAAAGATACAATGTTTCGATTGATAAAATCGCTAAGATGGTTATCAGTGCCCCAACCGTTTGGTATGATGATGACCACGTAAATTTTGAGTGCAGAACTGGCGAAATTGTAAACCTGTCCGAGATATTCAAACCATACTTTAAAAATAGGATTGTTGTAAAAAATGACATTAACCTTGCAGCACTTGGCGAAAAATACTTTGGTGTAGGAAAAGATGTAGACAATCTGTTTTTCGCTTGGATTGGAGTTGGTGTCGGTGGAGGAATTATACTAGACGGCGAACTTTACGAGGGTAAGGCTTTGAACGGTGGAGAACTTGCTTATGCAACGATATACAACGAGGATTTAGATCGTTTTGAATATTTCAGAGATATTACCGATATGAACGGCATCAAGCGATACATTCAATCAAATTATAAAAAAGCTGAAAAATCCTCAATTGCAGACCAGCTACTTAATGGTACTTTTACACTTGATATGATGATTACAGCTTCACTGCAAGGTGATATGTTTTGCACCAAATTTGCCAAACACGTCGGCAAAATTACTGCAATTTTGATTTCTAATCTCTCAAGCGTAATCGACCTTGAAATGGTTATTGTCGGCGGTGATTATGCCCGATTTGGTGATGTTTTCTTAAACGAGATTAAGATTATGACAAAAGACATACCTACCACTAAGGTGTCTATTACTACGCCCCAACACTCAAATTCAGCAATGTATGGTGCTTTCAAATTTGGAGCAGAGCATATCATTTCAAAATTGATATAAAAAAATTAATAGAAAAGTTAAAAAGCTGTGATACCCAATTGGGTATCACAGCTTTTTGTTTTGCATTACCACTTAAAGAATAATTGTGTTTTCTCTCCTCTTTTCACAAACCCACATTTTAAATACATTTCCTTTGCCGTATCATCTTCGTCTGTGGTTACATAAATAGTTTGAGCATTGTTTTCTATCGCTATGCCAATTAATTCTTTTAAAATTGCTCTACCATATCCCTTGCGTTGGTGTGTTGATAGGACTTCAAAATCTTCAATTTTTGCAACATTGCAATTTAAAAACATATCACAGTTTCCAATCGCTACCCCATTGTCATAACAAACGTAGGCATCCACTCCTGTGTCAGATAAATAAACCTCACTTCGTCTGTAAACCATTTTGGCGCAAAACTCTCTGCCAAAACTCTCTCCGTCATGTTCGAGATGAAGATACAAAGCATCCTCAACCATTTTGGCGCCGTCCACTTTTAGGATACTACAGTTTTTATCACCCTCAAATTTTGAAAAATCAGCAATGTTAAAAGAATAATACCCATATGTTGTTACTTCAGGTTTGGTTGCAAACATTGAAATTAAAGAGTCACTAATGGGAGCAGTTTGCACAATATTACAAAAATTATTGCCGTCCAATAAACTTTGTGATATTTCTTGCTCAATACAACTATATAACGTCTTATCTTCCATTGCTGTTTTTACAAAAGTATAATTATAGTCATACATATCTGCAAGTAACTTATCACGATATCTTATAACATCTTGATTTTCAACAAAATCAGAAAAGCATTTGGTATATGCCAATTCGCAATTAACAATCTTTTGGTTATTCATAATTATATTTTTCACTTTCTTTTTCTTGCATTTATTCTGCGAATATCTTAATGAAATTCTTTTGCTCCTTACGCAAATTATATCCGCAATGCAAATAAAACTCATGTGCCTTTTCCCTATTCATACCTGAAACCAAACGCACTCCGACAGAGCCATCACTAACAGCCCAATTTTCCAAAGCATTGAGCAGAGCTTTCCCAATGCCTTTTCCACGATATTGTTCATCAACGGCAATTGCCATTATGTTCTTTAAGGAATCTGAATAAGTACACTCGTAATCGCTACCATGTATGTATCCGACAACTTCGTCTTCTTCACACGCAACATACAATTTATCGGTGGTTCTCGATAAGATGTACTCAAGCCTTGTCTTGGTTTTTTCATTTGGATAGTCATACCCAAATGAATACTTGTTTATTTCATATATGCGTTGTGCATCTTCAGCTGTTGCTTCTCGTATTACTATCATTTAGTCACCTCATTACACAAATTTTCGATAAAACTGTAGGGAACGGTTATAAACCGTTCCACGGGCGATTAATGCCCACAGGGCACGCGTAATCGCCCCTACAAATTGCATTCATAAATAGATAAAAGGTACACAGAATATTTTTCACTATGGCACATCCCACGTAAGCTCCCCCACAACTATTCCTCTATTTTAATTTTACCGTGTTTTTGCTCAAATTGTTCCAATTCCTTTTTTATATAAAATAGCACCTGACTGTTCGCAGACCGACCATCGTAGTCTGCCATTACATGTAATTTGTGGAGTAAATTCTCATCAATTCGTATAGAATAGCTTTTTATTTTCATAACAATTCCTCTTTTAACTATATTATGTGTTTATTTTATAGTTGTTTTGTGCTACAATGTTTATTATGAACACATAATGTATTTATTATGTATCTAAAGAGTTGTATTGGAGGTGAAATATATGTGTGCAATATGCAGAAAGATTGACGATTTAGGTAGAGTTATACTTCCTATAGAAATGAGAACTACCCTAAAATTCGCAAAAAATCAACCAATAGAAATTTCATTGGAGGGTGAAAAGATAATTTTAAGAAAAACTTCCATGTCATGTTATCTGTGTGGTGGTGAAGAACAACTGTCTTCAAAAGGAAAATATTTACTTTGTAACAACTGCTTTTTTGAAATATGCAATGGATAAAAAGTGTAGGGAACGGTTATAAACCGTTCCGCGGGCGATTAATACCCACAGGGCACGCGTAATCGCCCCTACAAATTGCATTCATAAATAGATAAAAGGTACAGAGAATATCTGTACCTTTTATCTATTAAAATATTGTTTCGATTATCTTATCGCTGTTTTGGGGAGAATAACGAAAGCTATCCAAATGTCCTTCTTTGACAAAATACTCAAATGATTTATTTTGGTATGGCTCGTCGAATGAGTCCACAATGATGAGCTTAATCTTCATTTTTTCGGGAATGAGATTTTTTATGTATACACTTGCCTGTTGACCGACAACGACATCTTCTTTGACCTCTGCAAGTCCCGATAAATTTGGGCTGAGTTCAACAAAAATACCATAGCTTTCTATAGAACGAATAATTCCTGCAACAGTTTCACCATTTGCAAATTTCAAGGCATTTTCTTCCCAACTGCCCAAAAGCTCTTTATGGGAAAGACAAATTTTTCCGTCTTCTGCAATTGATTTTACCACAGCAAAAATATTTTGACCAATGCTAAATCTATCTCGAGGGTGTGAAATTCTCGAAACAGAGATAGCGTCAATAGGAAGAAGCGATATGCTACCGCAACCAATATCCACAAAGCAACCAAATGGCTCTAAGTGGGTGATTTTCCCCTTGATGATGTCGCCAGTCACTAACGTTTCAATGTAGTTTTTATGGCACTCAATCTGCACTGCTTTCCTCGATAGGATGGCGTACGGTTTGAATTTTTCATCGGTTTTAATACTGGTTATTTTAAAGCAAACAGGTTTGTTCACTTTAGAAATTATTGCGATATCACGTGTTAATCCCTCGCTAATCCCTATTGCACACTCGTCTCGTGGAATAATCCCTTTTATGCACCC
>JBAQWI010000467.1:0-3476 GCA_049298835.1 Oscillospiraceae bacterium | reverse complement strand
ATAAACCGTGTTTGATAATTCATATGATTATTCTCCATAGTAATTTGCCGTCCCTTAAATTCAAAAACAAGTTTTTGACCAGCCGTTATCAAAGAATTATCACGTAGAATAAAGCTTATTTCCGTCTGTTGATTCAGATACAATTCTACTTTCCATTCAGCTCTTTTTAAAAAATATCTAGTTTGAATTATTCGAATATGTATATTTCCATCAAGATCTTCTGCTTGAAGATTGATAAATAAAGGACAACCGAAAAATGCAAATATTTTTTCCCCCAAGGACTTATAAAATTTTTTTACATATCCAATGAGTTCGTGGGCCTCATCATATATTGGCATAGGTTTTGTTGACGTTGTTAGCCAGTTGTTATTAATGGTGTAGGTTTCCACTTTTTTAATATTTTCCATTACCTTCTCCCATATGTATAATAATACCATTTCAAGGATGATTTACATTATTATAACTCAATATATCCATATTGAGTATGGCGTATAATTAACAGACTGTTCATTAAATTGTCCTTACACCATCAATTCTCGGCCAAATAAACTGAGCAAATAAAAAATTGCTGGCTTCATTAGACCGCGATTGGCTCACTTATTATGTCCACATATTTTATCTTCTTCCCCTCCCGAATCAAATAGACTTCCTGGTCACTTCCGACCTTTTCAATATATCGCTTTACTATTACATCAGCATATCTGGGGTCAAGTTCCACCATCATGCAGCGTCTATCAGTGTCAACACAGGCAATCAATGTGGTTCCAGAACCACCGAATAAATCAAGCACAATATCTTTTATATTGCTGGAGTTTTTAATTGCCCTTATTACTAAATCTACGGGTTTCATTGTTGGATGTAGTTCTGATATTTTAGGCCGGGGAATATCCCAAACGTCACATTGTTTCCGGTCATCCAGCGGATGTAATCTCGCCTGACCATCTTTCCAGCCGTACCAGATCGGTTCATATTTTGTGTGATAATCTTTCCTTGAAAGTACCAAGCTGTCTTTATTCCAAATAATACTTGAACTCCAATGGTAACCATTATCCTTTAAGGCCAGCATCATATTTCCCCACTCCTGTGCGCTCATAACAACATAGGTCATGCAACCATCCTTGGAGAACTGATTCATTACCTTGAATGTGGAACTCATAAATTCCTTAAAATCCTCTGTTGGCATGGCATCATTCATAATTGTTCTGGACTTCCAACTTGGATGGTCGGTTGCGCCGTAGTTTACGTTCCATGGCGGATCGGTGAAGACCATATCTGTTTTATCATCCAGCATCAATATTTTTACATCCTCTTCTTTGGTTGAATCACCACAAACCAGTCTGTGTCTTCCTATTATCCACAAATCACCTTTTTGGGTAACCGGTACTTCCGGCAATTCTATTTCAAAATCATCGTCCGGGTTCTCTCCTCCAGATTCTTCCTTTAGTGAATCTATTAAACGTTCACATTCACTCACATCAAATGCAGTCAGAGACAAATCGTAATCAGCCAATTTCAAATCTTTTAGTTCCTGAGCCAGCAGTTCAAAATTCCACTCGGCATATTCAGCAGTCTTATTGTCAGCAATCCTAAACGCCTTAACCTGATCAGGAGTAAGATCATCCACTTTTATAGTCGGCACTTCTGTAAGTCCTAGTTTCTTGGCAGCAAGTAGCCTGGTATGCCCAGCAATGATTTCATATTCATTATCAATTAGAATAGGATTCTTAAATCCGAACTCCTTAATGCTCTGAGCAACAACATCTACTGCTTTTTCATTATTCCGTGCATTATTCGTGTATTGCTTTAACTTTTCTATATGCACAAATTTTATTTCCAATCAGTTTCACCAACCCTTCTAACCCTTGGCATATGGCACAACAAATTAATCCATAAGTGCATACAGCCAGCATTCCAACACAAAAATGCAATGTATCCTGAGCAACTATTTTCAAAAGTTCATTCACAGTACGACTCTCCTCTCCCAAAATAAAGGAGTGCCGTTTTATCGACACCCCTGTAAATAATTTAAGCCACAATACTTACTGTTATTTCTTGCGGGATATTTTTCCCCCAGTGTTCAATTCTCACAATTTCCCAATCATCATTAATTTTAATTGTATGATCAACTGATGGAATATTTATATCTTCAAGCGTAACTGTCTTATCATTAACACTTTTTAATAATCCACCCACTTGAATAGCATCACATGCAAGATCTTTACTATCTTCTAAAAGTAAATTATTATGCAACTCCATGTAAATTGATTTGCTCAAAGATAATAGAGTATCTAATTTGGCAATATTACCTCTGACCAATAGACTGCTGCTTTTCAATAACTGCTTAATGTTAAAATAAATATACTCGCGCTCATCAATAAGCATCAATTGGTATGATTTAAAATGGTTGTTCAATGCTTTGTTGAAAAATTGTAATTCCATTTCTCCTTCATCATCTTCATCAATTGATACATATAATCCCAATTTATTTACCATGCATATTTCCGTCAATTCATCCTCTAATTTTTCAAGGTCTATATCTATAGTAGGCTTCAGCTTCATTGCAAATAAATTACGGCCACAATTGCTATAAGTGTAATTTCCCTGATAAATGGTAACATGTGATAAACAAATATTATTCAATAAATCCTTGTCCAAAACATTTAGAAACTCATACACTTTGCCTTTCACGAAACTCTTAATTTGGGATAACTTCTTATTACTGTTCATTATTTCGTCCTCCATAAAATTAATTCTTTACAATAAAAAATGCCTACTCCATTTGGAATAGACAGTACAGTTGTTCTTTGTTCTTTTCTTTTTTCTTACCATCTCGGTCAAAAATGTTCGTACCTCACATTTATTGCCCGACCTGCGCGAAAAGAAAAGAACCAAAAGAAACGCGCAAAAATACATATTGGAATAAATATTAAATTATATAAGTTGGCACTTTTGTTTCCTCTATTATATTAATATTATTACACTATTCAAAAGTGCCAACTTTTTCTTCTTCTGAAACTTTACCTACCTTTTCCCTAATATCTTTTGCATCTCTATCAATCAAAACTGCCACTAATTCACTATATATTTCAGGATAAGCTTCATTATATCTGCACTTATCCTTTTTACTTTTAAAATTCACTTTTCCCCAAGCATGGCTATATTTTTCACGAATTTTAAAATGTCTATTTTCGGCATTTTCCATCATATTCTTGGAAATTAAATTATTTAGTGTATGCTTTAATTCATATGTATCTATTTCTTTTGAAATCTGTTCGTAAGCGGCATCTTCCATATAAATTTCATAATTGTAATACATGTAATCTATATTGCCTTTTTCAAATAAAATCCCCTGTAATTCTTTTTTAAAATCCGGGTGTTTACCAGCAAGTATTACTTGACTAATATTTTTATATCCTCTATCATTCAGCAACTTTTCTTCCATTTTTCGTACTAATCTTATTTCATCTGGATTAGCC
>JBAQWI010000466.1:0-1670 GCA_049298835.1 Oscillospiraceae bacterium | reverse complement strand
TGGCTGTGAAGTATGCTGCCATTTTTGTAATAAAAAGTATAAATTTTCTGATGATAATCTGTCAAAGCTAATTGAGGAATAGAAAATTAGTTATTTTTTATAAAAATCTATTGACAAAACGACTGAGCTATAGTATACTAAAACACGTCGCTGATTTAAGTTAATGAGCGGAACTGGTGTGGGAGCATAGCTCAGCTGGGAGAGCATCTGCCTTACAAGCAGAGGGTCACAGGTTCGAGCCCTGTTGTTCCCACCAAAATTTATCAACTGGCAATTTATTTGCAAAATTGCCAGTTGATATTGCGTTGCGAATGTAGCTCATCTGGTAGAGCGCCACCTTGCCAAGGTGGAGGTAGCGAGTTCGAGCCTCGTCATTCGCTCCAACTTAGGAATATTTTTTTAAATGTAAGAATATTTATAGGTAAAATTAAAGTTAACGGCGCTATAGCCAAGTGGTAAGGCAGAGGACTGCAACTCCTTCACCCCCAGTTCAAATCTGGGTGGCGCCTCCAAAAACATAACAATCCACTAAGTTTATTCAAATTATAATAAGCTTAGTGCATTGTTATATTTTAAATTTATGTCGACTGTTATTGTTAGGTTCTTCCTGTGGGTAGTTCCTCGCGTTCGGGTTGACATCAAAAGTAATTTGATGCACTATTATCTCACGTTATCACTTAACCTGTATACGCAGAATGCGATATTCTTTGGGTTAAGGTACAATCCATAACTACAGTCCATATAAGCGATAAACTCATAATCTGACACGAATATTTGAGGCTAATCAAATATTGGTCTTGGCTTATCGGTTTTGATTGTCAAGATACTGAGTAGAGTATTTATATTATCGTGTTTCCACGGTAATAGCAAAATGAAAAGCCTTCAGACAGTGCTACCAACACGTAATCTGAAAGCTTGACAAAAATATATTTGATGTGCTAAAATAGCAACAGAAATGTACTCTCATAAGTCTTCAGGTGTTTGCGCATCTGAAAGGCGGATGCAGGCTGACTTTGTTGTGATTGTTAGCCTGCTGTGAGGGTTATTTTTTTACCCTTTAGCTTACTTTACCATTTTTTAGGATAAAAAGCAATACCTTTGTCAAAATTTAAAGAAAAATATGAGGTGCGACGTTTTGGTCGCACCTTTTTTGCATATATGGATTATATTTCTATTGATAATATCATAAACTTATTGTACAATAAGAACAAATGTTCTTCTGAGGTAGGTGATATTATGGAAAGGGTTATTTTACATAATGATATGAATAATTTTTATGCCTCTGTTGAGTGTCTACATAATCCTGCCATAAGAGGGAAGCCAGTAGGAGTTTGTGGCGATGTGGAACAAAGACATGGCATTATTCTTGCAAAGAGTTATGAGGCTAAACGGTTCGGAGTGCAGACGGGTGATGCTATATGGCAGGCTAAAATGAAATGCCCTGATATTATTTTAGTACCGCCAAACTTTGATAGATATATGCGTTATTCAAATATGGCTAAACAAATATATAGTGAGTATAGCGACCAGGTGGAAAGCTTTGGTCTCGATGAATGTTGGGTTGATGTTACAGGAAGTATTAATCTGTTTGGAAGCGGAAAAACAATTGCAGATGAAATACGAAATAGAATAAAGAATGAGATGGGTGTAACTGCTTCGGTTGGAGTTAG
>JBAQWI010000465.1:0-5021 GCA_049298835.1 Oscillospiraceae bacterium | reverse complement strand
CACGAGTGGTTTCTTTCCGTGAACTGATGGTTTTAAGAAGCGTACAGGTGTCCTTTGTGGCGTGTAATATTCAAAGGACGAGTTTTTGTTCGACAATTACCCCCTACCGCCCAAAAGGGCCGAGATTACATGAAAGGAGTTGTTACCCGTGGTAGTAAAAAGGGGCCGACCCAGGAAGCCGCCAAAACCAAAAGTTAGTATCAAGGAACTGCTGCAATACATCGAGCAGCTCCCCGAAGAAAGTCCGATCAAGCAGCAATTGGCGACTGACAAGATGATTCGCATTAAACGATACATAGAGGAATTGCAGTACCTGGATTTTGTGATAGTAAACCTGAAAGCAGACATTGAGATTAACGGCGAGATTGAAGTCTATAAGAACGGGAGCCAGGAGACAAGGCGCACCAATCCGGCCTTAACCACTTATATTGATACGGTTAAAACTTATAACCAGCTATTACGTCAGGTATCCGAGACAATAAGAGGGGTCGAGTTGCTTCTAGAAAGAATATGGTAGCCAGCTATATAGCCGGTGTAAGTCGAATATCGACTTCTTAACAGTATTGTTAAGAAGTCATGTTCTTTGACAATTGAAAATTATTTCTTAAATACCAGGGGATCATGTTTCGGATATGTCACCTGATAGAAGATCTGATAGCCTGAAATTAACCCCGGAGATTCCGGGGTTTAATTGTGGAAGCTGCAGTTGTGATGCAATATCATTTAACTTGCAGCTAAAGTAGGTTTAAAAATTGGAGTTAAGATTCAAAGCCTAAGTCTGTTCTAAGATTGCATTCAAAGTTTATAAGCTCAATTGCTCACAAAGATAGTTAAAGGAACTATTTTTAACCTTTGCTGTGTCTAAGGAAAAATGTTTTATTATTTCTAACATAAATTCAACTCTCGTATATTTATTCGGTATTAAATAATCAAACTGTTCCTTTACCATATTGTTAGTGTCTTTAAGATTCTTAACTTTCAATCGTTTAGATGATTTTTCGTCAAGACCGCTCAAATACCAACTCTCAATTTCTCTAACTACGACCACAATTTTGTCTTCAACTAGAATACTCAACTTTTTTACTATTTTCTTCTTTTTTTCACCAATACTATTTCCATTATCTATATCCGATACATAGATATAATCTGTATTATTATTTTTGGCGCTATTTATAAAATTTTTAACCCTTGTTTTGTTCTTGTTTGCATACTCAAAATAGAAAATACAATGATAGTGATCATTTATCAAAGGTTGTATTATGTTTTGAAAAAATGTTTTATCGTCTGGACCCTCAATAAATATAATTATATTTGCCATGATTAACACCCCAACATATTAGAAACAAATAGTTCGTCAAGACCTAATTCATCTTGCAGAAAGCTAATCACCACACTATTATCTTTGGGACTAGATATCGTTGAAAAACCTTCAGCATTTCTTGACACTAGTAAGAGATTTTCAATTCCTGCATTTCGCACAACTTCTGCATTATGCGTAGTTATAATAATTTGCTTCTTATTAGAAGCATCTCTCATCATATTTACCATTTTAGAAATTAATTCTGGATGAATATTTCTTTCGGGTTCTTCTAGGATAATAATCGGCTTTTGTTCAAAATATAAAGCAATAATTAAAGCAATAATATTTATTGTACCATCCGAAATAAGAGAGGCAGGAATAACGTGATTTTGTGAATAATTTTCTTTTAAAGTGAATAAAAGCGATTTATCAGACAATTTTTCAACATCTAAGTTACTAATAAAAGGTAGCACATCGTTTAATAAATTTGAAAGTCTCCTTTTTTTCTCTTTATTTCTTATTACATTTCCTAAAACAATAGCTAAATTACTTCCGTCCTCCTCCAATTCAACCTTTCCATTTATGGCTATGGCCTTTTTAGGTAATCTAGGATCAAAATCAAATATTGCTATATCCGAACAGAACAATCTTGATGGGATCTTCGATATTTCAAGAATAGTTTTTGCATCCTTAACTGTATCCTTAAAGAAGTCTACTGGAAGCATATTTAAATTTAATTCCTCTTCTTGAAGTGAGTTAGGTATTTTTAAGACATTTTCAAACTGACCGTTGTTGTTACGTAATTCTATGCTACCTATACCGCATTTCACAATTTTCTCTGGGGTCAATAAAATAAAATTTCCTTTGAGAATTAAGCTGTCGTTAATTCTATCAAATGCCAGTTTTCTTTTTCTAAAGGATGCATCAAAATCATATCGATAGCTTTGGGTATCAATCATAATTATTTTATTTTGACCATCTATGATACCTAGTGGAATTCTCACATCTGTAGATGCTTCACCTTCTATATAAAAAGCAAGATTTGTATTGGCTCCTAGGGATAAATTCCTAATGTAATCTATGCCGCCACCCATAGATACAGCATTATCTAAACCGTAATCTGATATATTTCTGACAAACTGCAAAAACTGGACAAAATTTGATTTTCCAGATGAATTAGCTCCTATTAAGACATTAAATTTATTTAACTCAAATTCTGCTTTCTCGAAGCTTTTGAAATTTTGTATTTTAATTTTTGATATACTCATTATTAGCGCTCCTTCCGTATAATTATCACATTCTAGGAATTATAACCATTTCCTTCCTTAAAATGATAAAAATTTCAAAAGGTCTATTCGCAATCTGATAAGCAATCAGATGGCACAAAAATAACCCCGGTAAATCCGGGGTTTTCTGCGTTCTGCTGCAGTTGTGCTGCAATAGAAAAAGGCATATAAAGTTACTTTGATTTATTTACAGGCTTTTTTTAAATATTGAATATCGTTCTGGTAATTGCATGGGGGGAAATAGTCGAGGAAAATAAAGTCTTCTTTTCTTTGAGTCATAAATTAATGCAGATATTGCTAACGAGATTTTATTATGAAGGTCAGGAAACCCGGTCAACTGACCTTCCATTAATTGCATGAAACGCGCCTCAGTGGTTTGAGCCTTATAACCAAATGCACGGAATTGTTCATTGAGGTCCCTGAGCAAGCCCTCATATATTTCGGATAATAGAAATATTAAATCTGTGTCAATGGCTTCACAAATATCTATATATGTCTTCTCAAAGGCATCCATACTAAAATACCTACCCATTGATTTGTATTCTATACAACTTTGAACAAGCGCTAGGTTCATAGTCAAACCATAGGTAAGAATCAACATTTTAGATCTAATTATGTTAAGTCTTTTGTATCTTTCCCATACTTGGGCAAGGACAATTGTAATAATAGAGGCTGACAGAGCTATAACGGCATCCCTATAGAATTGATCCATTGTTAACCCTCTTTCTCTTCTGGCACGTGCTCCAGCAGATCTCCCGGCTGACAATTAAGTGCAGTACAGAGCCGGTCTAATACTGACAAGTCCATTCTGGTGATTGAATTATTGTAGATAGCGTAAAGGGTATTTTTATTTATCCCTGATACTTCGTTGAGATAAGGCACCTTCATTTTATCCTTTTCAAACATTAATCTATCAAGCTTAAACTTAATCATAAAAGCCCTCCTTATATATTTCTTTGTTCATTATATGGCCTACTGTGTAAATAATCAAACAAAGTATGGCGAAAATACAAACAAGCATTGACATTAAACATTGTAAGTAATACAATGAAGTCAATATAAAATACAACGATGTATGTAATTAAGCGATTTGAGGAGGCATGGAACATGAAGAAAAGGAGAGCAAAGCGACGGATACCAGTAAAACTAAAGGGTAATAGCCCTGATCCTAGTAGCCCGGCCATCGGAAAGAGACCAAGAACGGAAGTTTTTACTTCGGCCATAGGTAAGAGGGCAGCTTAAAGGAGGATTGATTTTGACGGACACAGCAGATATTTTAAGGCATTGGGGGGACATAGCAGAAGACTTATTCCAGAATGACTTGGATTATAACAGATTGTTACCCAGGTTTATTGATAAGGCCTCAGAGGCCGATATTAACGCGGTAGTAGTCAAAGTCTATGGCAAGCTGGCATTAAAGCTGAGCCGGGAGGAAAAGATTAAGGCCATAGCTGGTAGGATTACGGGTAATTGGACTTTCAGAGATAAGCTCTGGAAGTATAGGAATGACATAGGCCCAACATTAACCGGAAGCCGGGCAAAATAGCCCGGCCCCTGAAGGGTGGAATCTAGGCTGCAAACCTTTCCAACCTTCTTATAAATTATAACAAAAAATGTGAGGAGGATACCATGAATGAGCAATACGGATGATGTAGATAAATCCAACAGTATCAATAGTATAGATGATATTTTGAATCAGGTGGAGTGCTTACATAACGGCCCAGAAGGCGGCGAAGAAGTTGAAATAGGATTAAATAGGGTGGCTTATATTAAAGGTCTTATGCAGGAGAATTTTATACCTACAGAAGAGCTGGTTGGCTTATATGCTATTTATATGAGCGGAAGCGTAGATGCCTGGTGGTGCAAATCGAGTTTAACATTTAGAGAGTTTTTAGATGTAATTAAGAAAATGGATTTGAGGGATAGCAGAACTAAAAAGGATTACCGGCGGGGATTTGCTGATGGTATCAGATTTATATTAGATGCTATGGCGGCTTAGAAAGAGGGGGAATTTCAATGGCTAAGAGAAAGGCAAATGGTGAAGGTACAGTCTATCAACGTCCTAATGGTACCTGGACAGCTCAGGTAAGCTATATTGACCCGGGTACCGGTAAAAGAAAAAGGAAAACCGTTTCAGGTAAAACGAAACAAGAAGTATTAAAGAAGAAACGGGAACTGGAAAACCTTAAGGACAACAATCGCCTGGTGGATACCGGTAAGATTACCGTGGGCCAATGGCTGGATCGTTGGCTAGAGGTTTATAAAAAACCTGCTCTTAAACCTTCTACATGGTTTTCTTATAAGCAGCTTACAGAGCTACATATTAAGCCCGCCCTGGGCGAAAGGCAGCTTGACCGTTTACAGGCCAATGAGATCCAGTCGTTTTATAATCGATTAGTTAAGTGTGGACGTAAAGTCTCTCCAGGGGGCTTATC
>JBAQWI010000464.1:0-1518 GCA_049298835.1 Oscillospiraceae bacterium | reverse complement strand
GGTTGACAAATCCGACCACGTGCTCCTCACTTGCCGAGTGAGCTCACCAATGAGTTAGGTTCCCATTTCACAATCTCGAGAAGTATAGTCTTAGCTGGTATCCGCATGCATTTCTGTGCTGTTGTTACGATAGGCTCGACTATATTTATTATTATCTTCAGTTCATTCGCGAGTTTTAATTATTTTTTTGTTTAGCGTAGCTTAGATACATACGCCGTAGTGTCGCTGTATCTAGCTTACTTGTAGTTTTGTTTTACTATTATGTTTAATGTCAAGTTCACGCGCTGTTGTATGCGCTAGGGAATGGCCTTGATGCACAGGCAAAGCAGGCAGTTGCCTAGGGCGCCAAAATCTGTGGGGCGCCATTTTTATAAAAAAAAACGTGTTTTCGTGTTTTATGTTTTTCGCTTTTTTAACCATTTTTTAATTGCATGTTGTATTTTCATTCATGATTCATTTCAAATTCAAACCTGTTGCTTAGCGCTATAATAGTTCTAACAGGCCACTTTTGTCAAGACTTACACATCCTACTCACTTGTGGCGACAGTTGCGACTTGGATGGATATGATTTGTGCGATGAATTAATGTCAATTTCTTGCATGTTGCCAGAGAAATAAACGCCCTTGCAAGTTCTTATATTTTTAAAATCAAATCATTGCCTGGAACTTTTTCCAAACACAGCTATTGCACTCCGAATTTTGCTAACTATTCCAGTCAGTGCAACTGGCGAAAGAAGCTTTTCAAAGTTGAAACTTATAAAAACATACCTCCGAGCCTCTATGACACAGGACAGACTTACCTCTCTAGCTTTACTGTCTATTGAGAAAGATGTAGCCCAAACATTAGATTACGGAAATATTATAAGCAATTTTGCAAGTGTTAAAGCAAGAAAAGTATTCTTAATGTAAAAGCAGACTTCAAGAGACTAGAGGAGTTGAGACATTTCAAAGTAACATAATATTTTGTAATAAAAATTCGCAAAAAAGTTTTAAAAATTCAGCTTACGTCAATGTATTTTTAATACATTTACACTTTCTTTTCTCAGTAATTGAAATTCTTCGGTAGCTAATTGACATTGTAAGTGTTTTATGATTTCCCAACAAATGTATATTAAAGAGTGCTGACTGTACTTAAAATTACCATAAACATAACTGAGTCGGGGTAAAACATGGGTTACTTACGTTCTGGGCCACTGGCTGGTTCATCATTTAATTGTGCTGTGTCAGATGTGTGGTGGTGTGGGGCTCAGAGGGCGCCAAAATGTATGCTTTGCCTGGGGCGCCATTTGGGCTAGGGCCGGCCCTGTTTGAGACAGTGGTAGCTCACGTTATTATATGATTCCATCTTCCGTTGATTAAAAATAATGAAAACTAGAAAACGTAGCTAACTTCTATCGAAGTTGAAAGCGGCCCATGACTGAGCCAGTGGCTGAGCAAGCACGACATCGTTTCTGATTGGGTTTACACAAAATTCAAAAAATATTTTGATTAATTTTAAATTTTTGTATTTGATTTTGTT
>JBAQWI010000463.1:0-6506 GCA_049298835.1 Oscillospiraceae bacterium | reverse complement strand
CTATAAAACTGTTGAAATATATTCCCAATCAAAAGTGGTATTGAAAAAAGCAGTATCAACTTGGTTGGGTTTCCTTGGGTCATATCGTTTTTCATAGTATCCTCCAAAATAGGAAACAAACTTTACTTTGCCTCACGTAAAATACATAATAACATTTAATCTAACAACTTTCAAGGACGTAAGCCGAAAAAACTGACTGGATTTAACACCAGTCAGTTTTTTGTTTGTTATTTTATGCAATCTGAGTTTTTTCAAACTGTGAGTTATATAGTTGTGTATAAAAACCATTTTGGGTCATAAGCTCGCTATGATTTCCCTGCTCGATAATGTCACCCTCGTTCATAACAAGAATTAAATCAGCATCTTTTATTGTAGACAATCTATGTGCGATGACAAAACTTGTTCTTCCGCTCATTAAATTGTTCATTGCCTTTTGAATTCTAATCTCTGTACGAGTATCGACGGAGCTCGTAGCCTCGTCAAGAATGAGTATTTTAGGATTGGCCAAAATTGCTCTTGCGATAGTCAAAAGCTGCTTTTGCCCTTGAGAAACATTACTTGCCTCTTCGTTTAACACCATGTTGTAGCCATCTGGCAACGTCATAACAAAGTGGTGGACATGAGCGGCTTTTGCAGCAGCGATAACTTCTTCATCGGTTGCATCAAGTCTACCATAACGTATATTTTCCATAATACTACCGTTAAATAGCCAAGTTTCTTGCAAAACCATACCAAACATTTGACGAAGTTCACTTCTATTAAAGCTTTTAACATCGTGACCATCAACCATAATAGCACCATCATTCACGTCATAAAATCTCATCAAAAGCTTAATCATGGTAGTTTTTCCTGCTCCAGTTGGTCCAACAATTGCTACCTTTTGACCGTCATTTACTTCAGCATTAAACTTCTTAATAATGGTTTTATCTTCGCTATATCCAAACTTAATATCTCTAAATTGAACATTGCCGCTTAAACCATTAATAGAGGTAGGATTTTCTACTGTCTGATCCTCTTCCTTTTCGTTTAGGAACTCAAACACACGTTCCGCCGCGGCAATGGTTGACTGAAGCATATTTGAAACCTGAGCTACCTGTGTAATGGGCATTGTAAAACTCTTTGTATACTGGATAAATGATTGAATGTTACCTACTGTAATTGTGCCCTTAATTGCAAGATAGCCACCGACAATAGAAACAGCAACATAGCCGATATTTCCTACAAAAGACATAATAGGCATCATCATACCAGATAAAAACTGAGATTTCCAAGCTGAATTATAAAGCTTTTTATTTGCACCATTAAACTCCTCAACAACCTTTTTTTCACTATTAAACACCTTAACAATGCTGTGTCCACCATACACTTCTTCCACCTGTCCGTTGACATTTCCAAGGTATTCCTGCTGTTGTTTAAAGTATTTTTGAGATTTTTTTATAATTCCTGCAATCATAAGAATTGAAATAGGCAATATGAGCAGTGCAATAATTGTCATTGGAAAGCTAATTCTAATCATCATAAATAAAATACCGATAATAGCACAAACTGATGTGATAATCTGTGTCATACTTTGATTTAAGCTCTGACTAAGAGTATCGACGTCATTTGTAAATCTTGATAAAACCTCACCATGTGTTTTTGTATCAAAGTAATTCATAGGCATACGGTTAATTTTCTCTGCAAGTTCTTTTCTCATTTTGTAAGTTATTTTTTGTGATACGCCTGTCATTATATAGCCTTGTATAAACGAAAACAACGCACTTATTAAATACAAACCAATGAGTAAAATCATAATTTTTCCAATTGCATCAAAGTCAATTCCTGCACCACCACTAATTTTGCCTACAATACCATTGAATATTTCAGTTGTTGCATCGCCTAAAATTTGTGGTCCTACAATTGTAAATACGGTGCTTCCAACTGCAAATAATACTACAAAAATAATCGCAATTCTGTATGCTGACAAATATTTTACAAGGGCTTTAAAAGTCTTTTTAAAGTCTTTTGGCTTTTCTACAGCCATTCCCATGCCACCCATTGGACCATGTCCGCCGGGACCGCCACTAGGTTTCTTTTCATTATTACTCATTATCTAACTCCTCCTTTGAAAGTTGTGAAGAAGCTATTTGGCTGTAAACCTCACAGTTTTTCAACAACTCTTTGTGAGTTCCAATTCCAACAACCTTACCCTCATCAAGTACAACAATCTGATCTGCTTGGAGGATTGTGCTGATACGTTGGGCAATGATGATAACTGTGCTCTCTTTCGTTTCAGATTTAAGCGCATTTCTAAGTGCAACATCTGTTCTATAGTCAAGCGCAGAGAAACTATCATCAAACACATAAATGTCAGGGTTTGTTGCAATTGCTCTTGCAATTGCAAGCCTTTGTTTTTGACCACCAGATACGTTTGAACCACCTTGTGAAATCTCGCTATCGTATTTCTCTGTTTTTTCCTCAATAAAGTCAGTAGCCTGTGCAATTCGAGCAGCCTTATTCATCTGTTCATCGGATGCATCTTGAGCACCATATTTAATGTTTGACTCAATTGTACCAGAAAACAGCACTCCCTTTTGCGGAACAAAACCAAGCTTTGCACGCAAATCGTGTTGTGTTACCTCTCGTACATCTGCACCGTTAACAAAAAGCGTACCACCAGTTACATCAAAAAAGCGAGGTATCAAGTTAATTAGGGTTGACTTTCCGCTACCTGTACTTCCGATAATTGCTGTGGTTTCACCAGGCCTTGCGGTAAATGTGATATCACTTAAAACGTCTTCCTCAGCTTGAGGATATCTGAATGAAACATTTTGAAACTCAACATAACCTTTTTTATCTGTGTTAAATTCTTTTGGAGTTTTAGGATCGTTAATCATAGAATCTGTGTCGATAACCTCAACAATTCTAGTTGCAGAAACCGATGCACGAGGAAGCATAATTGACATCATAGATATCATAATAAATGCCATTACAATTTGCATTGTGTATTGAATAAATGCCATTAAATTTCCGACTTGCATTGTTCCTAAATCTATATTTTTAGCGCCCACCCATACGATAAGTACAGTTACGCAGTTCATAATAAGCATCATAACAGGCATCATGAATGTCATAATCCTATTTACAAATAGATTTATTTTTGTAAGATCTTTGTTTGCCTCATCAAAACGTTTTTCTTCATATTTTTCTGTACTAAACGCACGAATTACAGAAAGACCTATTAAAATTTCACGAGTAACAAGGTTTAGCTTATCAACAAGCTTTTGAACAATTTTAAAGCGTGGCATAGCAAATGCAAATAATGTTCCCATTATGCCAAATACTACCGCTATTGTAAGCCCAATAATCCACACCATCGATGTGTTTGTTTGCAACACTTTTATAATACCACCAATTCCTATAATAGGGGCATATATTACAATTTTAAACATCATTACCATAACAAGCTGAATTTGCTGAATATCATTTGTACTTCTTGTAATAAGTGATGCGGTTGAAAATTTATCAAACTCTCTGCTGGAAAAACCAACAACTTTATTGAATACCTTTCCACGTAAATCCATACCAAGCAACGCTGCAATTCTTGAAGAAAGAAGTGCAACAACAACCGCTGCCGCCATACTAATCAACGCCAAACCTAACATTTTAAGTCCAGCAACAAAAATGTATGTTGCCTGCATTTTATTAACATCCATACCTATGGCTGCATACTCACCTCGAACGTAGACTACCGCAGTTTGTTCAATAAGGCTCTCTGGCATTTTGTCAAACTGTTTGTTAATTTCCACTGTCATAACATCTACCTGCTGTTGTGGCATCATCTTTAGCACATCAAACAGCTTTGTGCCCTCAGGAATTGCCCCCTTTTTCATACCTGCAAGCATTTTAGCTGTCATTTCCTTAGTTTCAGGACCTTCCTCAGACAGTTTATACACAATAAGTTCAGGCTTAGCAAGTGCTGAGTTTAAACTGCTAAGAGTTTCGTCTTTTACCTCATTGAGCTTATAAAGCTCCTCCTGTTTTAGGGCTGGATATTTTTTTAAATAGCTTTCGTAATCCTTTTGGGATAAGCTTTCTTTCCTGATTACAGTATAATTATCTGAAACGAGTTGCCTTTTATCTGCATCTACAAACAAAAGAATTTTTTCAAACTCTGATTTTCTAATGATATCTGGTGTTGCATTTTCGACACCGCCCTGTTGAATACCGACATTAACGATATTGGATGTGTAATCTGGCAAAGATAAATCACATATTGCCTGCACAAAAAGTAGTGCAACAATAGCAATAATAGGTACAATTGATTTCTTCATGTATTTTAATAACTTTAACATTCTTTCATTCCTTTCTATGTTTTATTTTATAGCTTTAGCACTCCATTTTTTAAGATGTTAATCTTGTTTAAAAAACTTTGTTTTGCCACCTCTTTTGTAGCGTTCTTTAAAAATATTTTTGCTAGTGATTGTTTGGTGACAATAAAAAGTAATTCTAAAAGGTCTTTCAGGTCATCGTCACTTGAAACATTAAGTTTCTCCCTATTTATCATTCCCATAATATAATCAAGATGCTTATTTTTCACTTCTTTATCATAAATTATAGGACCTTCAGACTCGGAGCTTGAATGCATACATCTAAAAAGTGAGTGAAATAGCTCCATATCATTTTTAAGTTCAGTATATTCAATTGTGATATCAAACAGCTGTGTAAACATAGCAAAGATATCGCCGTTGCCTTGTTTTAACGCATCCTTAATCTGAATTCCAATCGTTTTAAAATATTCATCCATTAGGCATCTTGCTAAATCGGATTTATCATCAAAATAGGTATAAAAACTACCACGAGAAATTCCAGCATCTTTTATTATTTTGTTAATCGATGCCTCATTATATGAAACCCGTATAAATTCTTTTTTTGCCGCTAAAATGAGTCGACATTTCTTTTCCTCTGGCAAATTATAAAATGTTGACTTAATCATTTTTTCCCTCCTTCTATAATTTTTTGTACAACTGACACCCTGTCGTTTATTATATATGACACCCTGTCAGTTGTCAATAATAATATTTTAATGTTACAAAAAGTTCACAATGCCCCTATAAACTTAACGCTATTATCAATTACTAAATTTACCATTTAACTATTATTTATGCATAAAGGACAAACGAGGACAACCTTTGGGTTGTCCTCGTTTAAAGATGTTATTTATCTTTCTTTTTAAAGCGTTTTTTGTAGAACCAATATAAAAATCCCAGTCCACAAACTACAATAACTGCAAGCACTGCGGTTGAGTAGATACCAATATAACCAACAATACCCTCCCATGATGCGCCAGCAATTGCTCCAAGCCATACAAGCACAATGTTCCAGATACTTGTTCCAAGTGTTGTAAGCAAAAGGAATACCCACACATTCATTTTAGACATTCCCGCGGGTATTGAGATAAGACTTCTAATGATAGGAATAAACCTACAAAAGAAAACTGTTATTTTACCTTTTTTTCTAAACCAAGTATCCGCCTTTTTAACATCAGACGGTTTTAAATGCAGTATTTTTCCCCATCTGCCACCAAGCCATCTTTCTAAGCGTTCTTCATTTAATATTCGCCCAATACCATAGAGAACAAATGCACCAACAACCGAACCTATGGTTGCAAAAAACGCCACAAGCCATATATTCATATTGGTGTAAGTTGTCATAAATCCACCAAATGTCAAAATCACTTCTGATGGAATAGGTGGAAAAATATTTTCAATTGCAATTAACAGCGCAACGCCCCAATAGCCAAATTTATTCATTATTTCAATAATCAGTTCCTGCATATTGTTGTTCCTTTTCTACTTTATTAAATCTAACTTTTTAATAGTATAGTAACCTTATTCTCTAGTATTATATCAGAAACATTTGGATAATTCTAGTAAATTAAAACTTTTCATTTTAAATTTGCACAAAAAACCACGATAGCCGAACGGCTACTCGTGGTTTCCTACTATTTAAAAATTCTATTAAAACACTTTATTTATCATAGCCGTTAGGATTTCTTGATTGCCAACGCCATGAATCCTCGCACATTTCTTTTAAGCCAAGTTTTGCTTCCCAAAGAAGTCCCGCTTTAGCCAGACTTGCATCTGCATAGCAAGTTGCAATATCGCCTGCACGACGAGGTCCAAATTTATACTTAATCTCTCTGCCTATGGCATCTTCAAAAGCTTTTACCATTTGAATTACGCTGTATCCAACCCCAGTACCGAGATTATATGTTAACACGCCTTTTTTCTCTTTTAGTTTTTCAATTGCTCTAATATGTCCAAGTGCGAGGTCAACAACGTGGATATAATCACGCACACCACTTCCGTCAACAGTATCATAATCGTCGCCAAACACGCTAAGGCATTCTAACTTTCCAACCGCGACCTGCGTAATATATGGAGTTAAATTGTTTGGAATTCCCTTAGGATTTTCGCCTATTGTACCGCTCTTGTGTGCACCAATTGGGTTAAAGTAACGAAGTA
>JBAQWI010000462.1:0-2131 GCA_049298835.1 Oscillospiraceae bacterium | reverse complement strand
TTGTTGCCGCACGTTAGAACCTATGAATTTGCTAGCAATAAAGAGGATGCAATTGACGTTATTTTGAAATCTGAATTTGCCTACAAAAAAGGTACTGAGGTTTCGTATAGCTGTCTTGGATATATTTTGCTTGGTAAACTACTTGAAATAGCAACGGGTGAAAGCTTAGATGTGCTTGCTAAAAAAATGGTGTTCGACCCCCTTGAGATGAACAACACAATCTATTGTCCCACTTCTAAAAACTGTGCCACAACAGAATACAGTCAAACACTTGGTCGATATTTATGTGGTGAAGTGCATGATGAGAATGCACGCTTTTTAGATGGTATCGCTGGAAATGCCGGCGTGTTTTCTACCATTGATGACATGATAAAGTTTGCAACAATGCTTTCTAACAAGGGGTTATATCAAGGGAAACCCTATTTATCAAGTCGCACATTTGAGACGGCAACTAAAAACTTTACAAGACAATTTTCCACATCACGTGGGTTAGGTTTTTTATTGAAAGATTCTCGTATTTTTCCTGCTGGAGAGCTTTTTTCAGATGACAGCTATGGACATACAGGTTTTACAGGCACATCTGTGTTTGTTGATGAGAAAACGGGACTATATGGAATTTTATTAAGCAACAGCGTCCATTTTGGGCGAGCGACAGAGGATATTTTTAGGACAAGAAGGCTGTTTTACAATAGTGTTATTGCTGAGTTTGTAAATAGGTAATCAAAGTTAATAATAAAATAAAGTAGACCACGAGAATTTTTTCTCGTGGTCTACTTTAGTGGTGTGCTTATTAGTTACAATAGAAAGCTGTTTGCAATATTCATATCTTCAATTGAGGTTATCTTAATATTTTTCTTGTCACCTTTGACCAGAGAAATAGGGATTCCCTGTGAGAGTAAAACGCCTGCATCATCGGTGAAAACAGCATCCTCTTGCGCATTTCTGTGTGCTTCTAGTATTACACTAAGTCGGAAGGATTGAGGAGTTTGTACTGCATACATTTTGCTACGGTCGGGGATAGAGAGTGCGGTGTTCCCGTCGTCGCTAATCAGCAAAGTATCCTGCGCTGGAATGGCTGTGGTGCAAGCAGAGTTCAGCTGTGCTGATGCAATGTTATCACTAATCAACTGCTCTGTTACAAAAGGCCTTGCGGCATCGTGAATGAGGACGATATCATCAGCGCAACACTCTTTTTTCAACTTGCAAAGTCCCATTAAAGAGGACTCTTGGCGAGTTTCACCACCGCCAATAACAGCGATTGGTGTTTTATAGTGTTGTGTTTGGATAAGGTAACCTAAAATGTTGAGGTAATCCTTGTTGCAGACAACTAAAATCCTATCAATTTGTTTATGGGTTGCAAAAGCATCAATGCTCATAATAATGATCTCTTTGTTATTTGAAAGTGGCAGAAACTGTTTGGGGATTTCGCCACCAATGCGTGAGCCAGTTCCACCAGCTAAAATTAAAGCGATGTTAGCCAATGTATTCCACCCTTTCGTTTGATGTATTTGTTGCAATTAATTTACAATGATTTTTACACTCTATGCAATAAATCGGTGTAGTTTGGCATAGGCCAAGCTTCACTTGAAACGATTACTTCAGCAGCATCAGCACAAAGTCTAAGTTGCTCCATAGCCGTTTTCACGTTATCACGACAAGATACAGCAAGGTCATATGTCCCACTGATAGTTTGCAAGTCTGCAACAGCCTTTTCAAGAATATCGCAAGTTTTGGATATATCGCTAATATTTTTAGAAAGCTTTGAAACCATAGCCTGCAAATTTTCGTTAAGACAACCTGCCTCAATTAGGCGGGTGTAGCTTTTGGCTGTGTCGCCTGAAAATTTGATAACGGCAGGTAGAATCTGACGCTTTGTCATCTCAAGCATGGTATTTGCTTCAATGGTTATAATTTTTGTGTAGTTTTCAAGCATAATCTCATAGCGAGATACGCACTCAACCTTTGTCAAAATGTTGTAGTGGTTAAGCATTTCTACATTATTCTCTGCGATCATTGCACTTGCTGCATCAACTGTATTTGAAAGGTTGGGCAATCCACGTTCTTTTGCAAGTTCAATCCATTGTTCAGTATAGTTGTTACCTATGAAGATAACTCTGCTATGTTGTTTGTA
>JBAQWI010000461.1:0-2821 GCA_049298835.1 Oscillospiraceae bacterium | reverse complement strand
GTATTAATCCTCCTTATAGTGTTGGTATTGTATTGAAGCCACCTACAAGCGACTCATACATAGCAGAAATGTCAAATAGGCTTTTTTCAGAAAATTTAGGGCCGATTAACTGCATACCAATTGGCATATTGTTAGTACCTTTCCCGCAAGGCAAGCTTATTGCTGGAAGTCCAGCTATATTAACAGTAACTGTACAGATATCATTTGCATACATCTTTACAGGATCGTTTGATTTTTCACCTAGTTTAAATGCTGTATCAGTTCCTGTTGGGGTAAGCAATACGTCACATTCTTTAAAGGTCTCAGTAAATTCATTTAGAATTTGTTTTTGCAACAATTTTGCACGGTTATAATAAGCATCATAATATCCACTGCTTAATACGAAGGTACCTAGTAAGATTCTACGTTTTACCTCGTCCCCAAATCCTTCACTTCTGGTATTTTCGTACATATCATTCAAGTTTGTATAATTTTCTGTGCGATAACCATATTTAACGCCATCAAAGCGTGCAAGATTAGATGATGCCTCGGCAGAAGAAATAATGTAATAAGCAGATAGCGCATAATCTGTACTTGGAAGAGAAACTTCCTTTAAAATTGCGCCATTATCCTCTAGCAATTTTGCAGCTGCCATTACTTGTTCTTTGATTTCCTCACTTACACCGTTTGCAAAATATTCCTTTGGAATGCCAATTCGAACACCCCTAACATCAGCAGATATATTTTTATGGAAATTACAATATTCACGTCTTACAGAAGTGGCGTCCATCTTGTCGTGTCCGCAGATTGATGAATAAATCATTGCTACGTCACTAACAGAGCGTCCAAAAGGACCAATCTGGTCAAGTGAAGACGCAAATGCAACCAATCCATAACGCGAAACACTTCCATATGTAGGTTTCAGTCCTACTATGCCACAGTATGCTGCTGGAAGCCTAATTGAGCCGCCCGTATCAGAACCTAGTGAAAGGATAGCCTCACCGGATGCAACTGCCGCAGCACTACCGCCAGACGAACCACCAGCTACGTATTCTATATTGTGTGGATTTTTAGTCTTTTTAAAATATGAGTTTTCACAGGAAGAACCCATAGCAAATTCATCAAGATTTAACTTACCTGTGACAACAATGTCACTGTCAATAAGTTTGCTCACAACAGTTGCATTATATGGAGGCACGAAGTTATAAAGCATCTTTGAAGCACAAGTAGTCAAAGTTCCCTTTGTGCAGATATTATCTTTAATTCCTACTGGGATGCCTGCAAGATCGCTCAAAATTTCGCCTTTGGATAATTTTTCATCAACCTCTTTTGCCTTATTAAGCGCAAGTTCTTCGGTTACTGTTACATATGCTTCAACCTTGCTCTCAACAGAGTTAATTCTATCCATAACAGACTTTGTAATCTCAACACTACTACATTTTTTCTCTTTTAGCATAGCTGATAGCTCAGTAGCCGTTAGTTTATATAATTCCATTGTTAATACTCCTTATTCAATTACTTTTGGCACTACCACACAACCTGCTTGAGTCTGTGGTGCATTGCTAAGAATTTGTTCTCTTTTAAACTCATTATAAGAAATATCTTCACGGCATTTCATTGGATTAGTAGAGTCAACAAGACTTTCTTCACTTAATAAAGCAGGAAGTTTTTCTACCATTGCAATGATATCCTGCATTTGAATTTCAAATTTTGCCTCTTGTTCTGGATTAGTATTAAGCTTTGAAAGCTTTGCTAAATGTTTAATATCAATTTTCATATTAGGGGCAAATTATATGCCCACGTCGCCACCCTTCTTTTATACTAAACTATCATATTCTCAAGATCAGTTTGAGAAATAATCTCTACATTAAGCGCTGTTGCTTTGGTTAATTTACTTCCTGCCTCTTCGCCTGCAAGCAAATAGCTAGTCCTCTTCGAGATACTCGAACTGACACTTCCACCATGACTCTTTATAAAGTCCGAAGCTTCATTCCTTGACATACTTGGCAGTGTGCCTGTTATTACAAATGTTAATCCGTTAAATTTATCTCCACTTGATTTCTTTACCTCAGTTAGATTAAGACCAGCAAGTTTGAATTTTTCAATTAACTTTAAGTTCTCCAGATTACCAAAATATTGCACAATGCTGTTTGCCATAACGTCGCCAAATCCATCGATTAATGTAAGCTCAATGTAGTTTACATTAATTAAATCATCAATATTGTCAAACTTATTGCAAACAAGTTCTGCGGCTTTTTGTCCAATATTGCGAATACCAAGCCCAAAAATAAATTTTGATAGTTGGTTTTTCTTAGACACCTCTATTGCATTCAGCAAATTGTCTATTGATTTTTCCCCTAGCCTATCCAAATTTAAAAGTTCATCACGATTTAAAAAGTATAAATCCGCTGAGTTTTTAATATTGTCAGTATCTATCAAAGCCTGTACAATTGCAGGCCCTAATCCATCAATATTCATCGCATTTCTTGATGCAAAATGAATGATGTTTCGATATATGGCAGAGGGACAATTAGGGTTAATACATCTTAATGCCGCCTGTTCTTCTTCCCTAACAACTTTTTCATTGCAAGACGGGCATATATCTGGGATTTTAAATATTGAACTTCCCTCTTGATGCTTAATAGAATACAATACCTCTGGAATGATTTCTCCAGCTTTTCTTATCACTATGGTATCGCCAATCCGAATATCCTTTTCATTGATAAAGTCTTGATTATGCAATACAGCTCTACTTACAGTAGTTCCAGCAAGCTCGATAGGCTTAAAAACAGCTGTGGGGGTTAACGCCCCTGTTCTACCAACATTTATTTGTATCTCAAGT
>JBAQWI010000460.1:0-3390 GCA_049298835.1 Oscillospiraceae bacterium | reverse complement strand
GTATCAAGCAGTAACAACAATGTAACAGTCTGTAAATAATAAAAAACATCCAGATTGACAAATTCAAGTGGTCCAGTAAAATTAACTATAAATAAAATTAAAGATGGTCCAGATTGTGATTTTAATGAGGTCCAGATAACCACTTATGCTGAGTTACCAATAGGGGAATGCCATGCTACGTTCTTGGAGCTTTAATTTAATAGTGACAAAGACATCTGGCCAAGCAGTTTATTTGCAAATTGCCCAACAGATTATTGATGAAATCCAAAGAGGTCGGCTGCTACCATCAAGCGTCATGCCTGGCACAAGAGAGCTCGCTGAAATTATCAATGTAAATAGAAAAACTGTCGTACTCGCCTACGATGAACTGATTGCGCAAGGCTGGCTAACAACACAAAACAGACGCGGCACCTTTGTTTCCTCAAGCCTTCCCAACTTCTCTATTCCCATTTCACAGACTAGCAGCCGTGTTAGCGAATTTCAGCCACAGAAAATAACGCCTTATGTTGAACAACTTATTGCTGAGAAGAGCGCACCATTTAGCAATATAATCGAATTTAACGATGGGATTCCTGATACGCGCTTAATTCCATTTAAAATGATTTCCATGGCATTCCGTCATGCACTTTTAGTTTCTTCTCGAGCAAACAAACTGGGCTATGAGAATCCAAAAGGCATGCTTGTACTGCGTAATTCAATTGCAGCAATGCTAAACATGGAAAGAGGACTCAATGTTGAAGTGGACAATATTTGTATTGTCAGAGGTAGCCAAATGGGCATTTTTTTGGCTGCTCGTATATTAAGCAAACCAAATGATTATATTGTAGTGGAAAACCTAAGTTATCCACCAGCCCGCGAAGCCTTCAGATCGTGTGGGGCCAATATTCTTGGCGTAGGGCAAGACGAACATGGAATCAATATAGACGAACTTAAAAAACTATGTAAAAAACACCGTATACGTGCAGTATATGTTACGCCGCATCATCAATTCCCCACCACCGTAATGATGACTGCCGAACGCAGAATAAAGCTGCTCATGCTGGCAGAACAATATGATTTTACGATTATTGAAGATGACTACGATCACGAATTTCACTTCTCACACCACCCAGTACTTCCGCTTGCCAGCACTAACCATGCAGATAGGGTTATTTATGTAGGCTCCCTTTCAAAAGTCTTGGCACCTGGCTTAAGGGTTGGCTACTTAGTCGCTTCTAGGGATATTATCAATCAATGCGCATCAGAGGTTATGTTAATAGATAGGCAAGGTAACTCTGTTACAGAGCTGGCCGTAGCTGCATTAATGGAATCAGGTGAGATTAAGCGTCATATCCGCAGAACATTGAAAACGTATAATGAGCGCAGAAATATTTTAATAGAATTGCTACAAAATGAGCTGAGTGAATTTGTAAAGTTTAATCCACCTAATGGTGGCTTGGCTATTTGGCTTCGTTTAAATGATGGTATTGATATTAACAAGATAGTTCAAAAAGCGTTGCTAGAAAAGGTAAAGATCCTTCCAGCATCATTGTTTTCGGAATCTCTTAACGATATTAATGCTATAAGACTTGGTTTTGGTAGCATGAATGTTACCGAACTAACAACTGGCATTCAGCGCATAAAGCGTGCTTTTAATGCATTGTAAAATAAAAATTGAAAATTTTTTGGATCGCGAAAACTGTGTATTTAATTAGATCTACTATCTGAGTCACACAAGTTTATCAAACAGACAGATTATCCAGAAATAAACTAAGCAGATTTTTTAAGAGTTTAGGAAAGTTTGACAAAAAAAGTTCATCGGTATGATGGTTTTTAGGGGCACACATTGTGCTCTTTTAATCAAAATATAAAGGATCTTAGATGAATGCATTTTATTTAACACAAGCAACCAATAGAAGCGAATTTAAGCAGTAATTACCCTTCATTAACTTTTCTGGTACTCAGCTAGTTGGCGCAATAAGAAGTACATGACAGCCCGCAAGAAGTTATTGAGTCAGATGAAATCCAACATCGACCGGAGATTAAAACCAGGAAAATTGGCGAAGTGAATCGACCATTCCGCAATTAAGGACGCCTTACAGACCTAATTATTTCTGGCAAACTTTTTGAAGATATTGGATTATCCCCAATGAATCCAAAAGATGACAGAGCAATGATTTGTGGCAGTCCGCAAATGCTCGCTGACACAGAGTCATTACTTGATAGTCTTAGATTTAAAGTATCCCCACAAATAGGTGAATTGGGTGATTATGTGATTGAGCGTGCGTTTGTGGAGAAGTAATAACCTGAATGAATGCTTTTTTTAAACATAATCTAATCAGATAGTAATTCCCTGAACGTCGCCTATGCGGATTTAGAACTCATAGGCCTTTTTTGGGAGAACTAGTGTTCAAATCAAAATACTCAATACTTAGCCAACTCTTCTTCGATATGCTCTGTCATGCTAATCTTGAATTTTCTCTCAAGTGATTTAATCGCAGATCCTGCAATAATGGCTTCTTGATCAGATTTGCTTGGTCGATAGATAAATGGTTTTTTTGCATGCTGATACCTTAATTTATTGTTTGATTATTTGTATATATTATATCTTTATAGGCACTAGAAGTCAAGTGGTTGGTCACTCTTCTTGATGAGATCTGCTAAAACTTCTTGCAAAATCAACACATCGTTGATCATTTTTTTGTTAACACCAATTATTTTATATTCATCTAGGTTGCAGTTTACATTGTTGATTAGCTGAACTATTTGTCTATATTTTATGAGTTTCTGTAAATACCTGCCAACGCTTAAGGAATCAGAAAAATATTGAATATCATCTTTAATAAATGCTATAAACATGATATTTAAAATTTCAGTATTAAACTGCGATTCTATCTCTTTGTCTTCATTCGTCATCATATATTTCACCGCTATTAATAAGTTTAAATTCAAAGGCTTAATCCACTGATAGATAATACATTATTTTAATTTAATGTGAGATATTTTATATCATTTTATCTAATTTATTATTTCTTCAATGTTTCAATAATTTTCGTTCATCAAGAAATTTCATCTCAATCATGATCTCAGCTGTACGATTGATCTCACGCGGACTTTTACATGACATTAAAATTTCAATGTCATCAAAAGTAATTTCTGGCAGCATGCGAATATCAATATCAATATTTGCCGCAATTCTTGATAAAGATTTATTTAAGATCGCATGAAAATACTCGTCACCAGGCTTTTGAATGTGAACAATGGCAAAGCGCTCAAGCAGTGGTTTTGATAAGCCACCAAGCTCATTAGCTGTTGCAATATATGAGCAATTGCTTAAATCTAAACTCACTTGTAAGCATTCATCAAAATATTGTTTTGCGCTAGACGGCTCCATTAATTGCAATAAAGCAT
>JBAQWI010000459.1:0-1993 GCA_049298835.1 Oscillospiraceae bacterium | reverse complement strand
AGTAAAGAAATTTGTGACAAATTCAATGAATACTTTGTCACAATAGGACCTAAATTAGACTCAAAAATAGAGTCTTCCACGGTCAACTTTAAAAATTTTCTCCCAAATGGAGTAAAGGACTCTTTTTATATTAATCCCACCACCCCAGATGAAATAGTTAATATAATAAGTCATTGTAAAAATAAGCTTAGCAGTGGGTGGGATAACATTCCTATGACAATTGTTAAAGCTGTAGGAATCTGCATTGCTGCTCCATTTGCCCATATATGTAATCTTTCATTTTTGAGTGGAATTTTTCCTTCTGATATGAAAATAGCCAAAGTTACACCTATATATAAGAATGATGCTACTGATGAATTTTCAAATTATAGACCTATTTCCTTACTTCCAAATTTCTCTAAAATAATTGAAAAATTGATGTTTAATAGACTATCTGATTTCCTAAATAAATATAAAGTTTTATATGAGCAGCAATATGGGTTCAGACAGAATTATTCCACAGATTTTGCTCTTATTGAATTATCTGAAAAAATAGCTGAAGCTATTGACAAAAAACGTTTTACATTAGGCATATTCGTGGATTTATCAAAAGCGTTTGATACATTGAATCATAGCATTTTACTTCATAAATTGTCAACATATGGCATTAGGGGTATTTCCAATGATTGGTTTCGTAATTATTTAGAAAAAAGAGAACAGTTTGTAACATGTTATGGTATTAATTCAATAAGTAGATACATTGTTACTGGTGTGCCTCAAGGCTCTATCTTAGGGCCATTACTTTTTCTTTTGTACATTAATGACATTTCAAATTCATCCAAATTGCTTAAATTTATTCTTTATGCAGATGACACTAACATTTTTCATAGTGATGATGATATTGTAAAATTATGCAATGATGTTAATGGGGAACTTCTAAGTGTAATACAGTGGTTCAAAGCTAATAGGTTATCTGTAAATTTAAAGAAAACTACTTTTTTGATTTTTGGATCTGATAAAAAAATTAAGACGTTAGCAAATAATTGTGAAATTTGTTTAGATAACATAAAACTCTCTAGGGCAAAAACCGTTAAATTTTTGGGTGTTGTTATTGATGATAATTTGTCTTGGGCTGGTCATATAAATTACATCAAGGGTAAAATGGCCAAAAATGTTGGAATAATTAATAGATTAAAGTTCCGATTATCAGAAGCTACTTTGAACTCACTGTATAACACCCTTGTTCTCCCTTATCTTAATTATGGTAATGTCATATGGGCAAGTAATAAACCAACTCGCCTAAAGCCAATTCTTTTATTGCAAAAAAGATTAATGCGCATCATCACGTGTAGTCACTACAATGCTCACACCTTACCACTTTTTGCAAGACTGAAGCAGTTGACAGTTTTTGATTTAAATGAACTGTTAATAGCAACTTTTATGTATCGACATTATAATAATGATTTGCCTGATATTTTTAATGATTATTTCTACAGAAATTCAAACATTCATGAACACTTCACTCGCCACTCGACAAAACTTCACATTTCATTTGCTCGCACTGATTGTATGAAATCTCAATTAAGCATTCGTGGTCCGAAGCTCTGGAATTCTATAAACCCAGTGATAATAAATAATTCTCTTCATTGGCATTCATTTAAGAAGCAATACAAGAAATTTTTACTGTCTAAATATGTTTAATTTGTTTCTATTATCTATAGTTTAAATATGTTAAATTTTTTTTTGTGGTTTGTATTTTTACTTTGTTGCGGTCATTATATTTATATATTTTTCTAAAAATGTAATTAGGACAAGTTGGTTTACAAGTCTCGACTTTTTTGACTTGTTCCTTTTTTCTTCAGTTTGACCTTATAATTACTATTTATTTATTTTTATTTATTGTTGAAAAAAAAACAATTCTGATTCTGATTCGGAAGAAATGTTCACTCATTTATTCAGAAAAGTCGCCTTGAACAAGTCTCATGTCATTCACCACCCGCTCCCTCCTGTGAGA
>JBAQWI010000458.1:0-2189 GCA_049298835.1 Oscillospiraceae bacterium | reverse complement strand
GTGCTGTTGTGATGGAATTGTTATGTTCTACAAACGGATTTGTTGATGGAAACTGATTTGATGGTTTTGAAATGTATGGTGCTGTGTTTGGACTAGCTTTTGGAATGTACGATGTTGGTACAAGCAGATTTGATGCTGTGCGGTATGGAAACTGATTTGATGGTGCTGCAGTGATGGTAACAATTGACCCAAGTGATGGTTCGGCATTATCACTTGGATTTCTTGGTGATAATAATATTTTGCGTTGCTTGGATGCAGAGCATATGTCGAGTTGTTTTCTTGGTGTGGTAGAATTGTACGGTGTGACTTTGGAAAATCCCAACACATTCCGAGGGTGATAACGTCGATTTTCAACAAGTTGAAATGCATTATTTGTGTCCATATCATCCTCAATTTTTATTCCGGCCATTTGAGATAATGCCTACAAAATTGAAAAAAAAAACCACATAAAAAACTGCAAGACAAGAAAGTTTACATTAGGTTGTGTGATATTAGTATGTAGATAATTGCATTGAACAGTATAGGTAGTGAAGTGAGTATCAATGTATATTCCGCTGTGTTTATCACTAAGTAGTGAATTTGTAGAGCACCTCTGGTGATGGAGATCCTCAAACAGTCAATAGGGGTCATCTTTCAACATTTATAATGACTGGTTACTACTTGTTATATTATGTTAATATAAAGGCTGCTCTGTGGAAAACTGGATTTAGAGAGAAAATTTGTAAATTTGATAAAATATTACAGGTCTTATAACTTGCTGTGACAGCTTACCTCATCTTCCTGTTCAATATTTTCGACATCATTAAAAATGTCTTCGTCTGTATTTTCATCCTCTTCTTCAGTTGAAATCATTAAAAGTGGTAGCTGAGTGTTGTTTATTGTATAGGTTCGATTTGCCAATATGCATGTTAACCGAGCTGCCAGTCTGGATGAAAGATTTGTATTGTATGGAGTTGTCAAAAATGACTTTAACTGTTTTTCATTTTCAACTATGTTCGTGAAAGTCAGAACAGCTACCAATTTTGGCCAATTTCTAACAATTCTGAAATGTAAGCAAAAATACCACTTCATGCTGACTGTTAAGATACAATATAGGGTTTGTAGATATATTATTTTTACAATCATTTTCTAGACTGAACCAAGTTAGAGGAATACAAAGCTATTGAGAGGTCAGACAGAACATCCCCGATGCTGTCTTTCGATGGTGAAACGGACGATAAACTTATTTACATTACATTACATTTTACACCTTATCACTAGACTAGCGTTTTCTACAGTAAGTAAGTATCTAACTTGCAATGCTATTATTAAAATGTTTACATAAATGTAAGAATGAGTACTAAACAGTCAGTTTAATCACCCATAATATTTGGTATATCAACTTTATTTTAATAATAATTATTTTATCATACCTCAGATATGATAAATGGTTTCTCACTGTCTGGATAGATATTTTGAAATGATCTTTGAAATATTGGGTTAGTGTTGGCTTGTCAGTCTCGCTTTTATCCATTCCAAAGAATTCATGTTTAGCACAAGCATAAATTTGTGCTCTGGGTGGTTAAAAAAAACAAAATTGCACTTGAATAGTAACCCAATAATAATGTTTATTATTATTATTATAAAAATTATTATTATTAATTTAGATTACAATAAAAATGCATACCAAATATTTTACACTTGACATTTTATTGATTAAAACTGTGAGACTAGCGCCTATCATTTCTCGTTTGGTGGAATACAACAGTCATGCAAACAAATCGAATTGAAATCGTTGTATAATTAACACTATAATTATTATTACTTGTTTTTACATTTGAGATCTCGACTCTTGGTTTTAAAATGCGCCCGACAAACTTTTGTGAAGCTGTCAAAATTCTTAAAATAACGCAAGATGTTTTAAATTCCATTATACAACGATTTCACCTTCTATTCTGAAACATTGTCTTGTTTATTTCTGACCCTTACATAATTTCTGTATTCATGCTTTTAATTTTATTGTAAAACTAACTGGAAATAAACACAAGTTTTATAATAATAATAATTATTATTGTTACTATTATAATTATTATGAATAGCTTTTGAATTATTGAGATTACTAACCTCATAAAATGGAATAGGTTAATAGTAGTGTTTAAATCCCTTTCACATGAACGAATTTCTACGTGACATTCTACGAGTTGTTCCAA
>JBAQWI010000457.1:0-7576 GCA_049298835.1 Oscillospiraceae bacterium | reverse complement strand
ATAAACTAGTGTTAAAATTAGGGCTTTCCATTGACACTGACTTGCTCACACTACTTATCAGAAAAGCTGCACATCTATCAGAATTTTTGCTGTTAGGTTTGTTTGTTTCACTAACCTTTTACTACATGAAAAAACGATTTCAGTATAACACAATGACGATATTGTTCATCGGCTTATCTGCTGGTGTGTTTGACGAATTTTTACAAAGTTTTGTCGTTGGACGTTCTAGTGAAGTGCGTGATATTCTAATCGATTTTGCTGGAATAGTAATTGGTTTTTTAATCGTTTATTTTATAGATAAACGCAAAGGTAGATATAAACGCAACTACAAATAAGATTGTTTAAGCTAATGAATACTTGTGGAGGTAACAACTTGGAGGATATTTTTTACAAACGACTTGAACTTAATGATATTGCATTCCCACTTTTTGATAGATTTAATAGATACCAAAATGTGACACGCTGTTGGCGAAAAGAAAACGACAAATGGTTTTTGAAAGATATTGCTTTTACCGAGCAGTGGGATGAAACAGAATATCATTATCTAGTTGGCTGTTTAAAAAACACAATACTAACAGATGGAGCTGTGTTCGGCGCATTTTGCAATTCCTACTTGGTTGGCTTTGCTAGTGTCGAAAGACTTCCTTTGGGTTCAATGCAAGAATATGTGCAACTATCCAGCATTCACACTTCACAGGAAAGCCGTGGAAGAGGAATTGGCAAGGTTCTATTTAACATGGCTTGCACTATAGCCAAAGAGTTTGGAGCAACAAAGCTGTATATTTCGGCACATTCTTCCGAAGAAACACAGGCGTTTTATCGTATCATGGGTTGTGCTGAGGCAAAGGAATATAACAATAAGCTTGTTGAAGAAGAGCCATGCGATTGTCAATTGGAGTACGTTCTTTAACTTTTTCAAATGAGACTAACAAACAGTTAGTAAGCCAACTGTCCTTTAGGCTACCTATAATAATTACCTTAAACTAAAAAACACTGGAGGCAATATGCAGAAAATTTTAGGATTTATGAGAAAGGCTATCATGGAATTTGATATGATTCAAGATGGCGACAGAATTGCAGTTGGAGTTTCTGGAGGCAAAGACTCTGTTGCACTTTTAAAGGGACTTGTTTTGCTCAAACGCTTTATTGGAATCGACTATGAAGTGGTTGGCATCACCCTTGACCCTGGCTTTGGTGGAAAAGAGACGGACTATTCTCCGATTGTAAAAATGTGCGAGGAAATGAGTTGCGAGTATGTGATAAAACGCACACAGATTGGCGAAATTGTATTTGATATACGCAAAGAACCTAACCCTTGCAGCCTTTGTGCTCGTATGCGACGTGGTGCTCTTCACGATGCCGCAAAGCAACTTGGTTGCAACAAAATAGCACTTGGGCATCATTATAACGATGCTGTTGAAACCTTTGTAATGAACCTTTTCAACGAGGGCAGAGTTGGCTGTTTTGCACCAACCACCTACTTATCAAGAAAAGATATCACTATGATACGTCCATTGGTTTTAACTACCGAAAAGGACATCATTTCTTCTGTGAAACGCGCAAACCTGCCAATCGTTAAGAGTGTATGCCCCGCTGACGGAGTTACCTCAAGACAGAAAACCAAGGAATTTTTGGCAGAACGTGAACGCACTGACGAAGGTTTCACTTATCGACTTTTTGGTGCATTACGCCGAAGTGGAATTAATGGTTGGGGCTATAAAGATGAAGTGACTACGAAAGGTGATAAACTTGAGATTTAAACGTGTTTATATAGAAATATCAAATATTTGCAACTTGAATTGCAGTTTTTGTTCACCTCTTTTGCGAGAAAAGCAAGTTATGACAGTGGATGAATTTAGGCATATCGCAGAGGAAGTCAAACCTCATACAAGCTTTATCTATTTTCATGTGAAAGGCGAACCTCTGATGCACCCTCAGCTAAAAGAATTTTTAGATGTTGCTTACGAGAACGCTCTTAGGGTAAACATCACAACAAATGGCACTCTGCTAAAAAGTCGCCAAGAGTTGTTACTTTCCCACCCTGCTGTTAGACAAGTCAACATTTCCCTCCACAGTTTTTCCGAGCAGGACGATTTAAACGAGGGCAATTATATAAAAAACGCAGTTGCATTTTCAAAACTAGCAAACGAACGTGGACTCTATGTAGTACTGCGACTTTGGAATTTAGATAAAGACAATCATATTTCAGACGAAAGTATGAAAGTCATGAACTATATTGAAACTGAATATGGGTTAACCAAACCTCTTCTAGACAGTATGGGCGGTAGAAAAAGTGTTAAAATTGCACCTAATGCCTTTGTCGGTTGGGAGCAGGAGTTCGAGTGGCCTACCCTAACGAGCAAGTTTGTATCTGATACTGGATTTTGCTACGGTATGCGACACCAAATTGCAATTTTAGTTGACGGTACCGTTGTGCCTTGCTGTTTGGATGCAAATGGGCAAGCCCCACTTGGCAACATTTACAAAAGCAAGTTTAACGATATCATAGCAACAAAATCGGCAAAGGACATTCGTCATGGTTTTGAAAATCGTATGGCAAACAACGAACTTTGCAAGCATTGCAGTTTTAGAACAAAGTTTGATTAATCTAATGCAATATCTATATTACAGCTAGAGGGGGGTATTGATGTGAAACGAAAAAAGCAACAAAATATACAGCCATACATTGTTGGAGGATTGATGATTATCCTTACCTTTTCCCTAGCTTTGGTATTGATTTATTTTACAGCTACATACGTTGCCCCAGTTAAGGCAGAAGTTTCGTCCCAACAAGCTTCGGGTGAAAGTGTCTTGGATGTTACTTCAAGCAGTCCTGCCTCTGATGAAAGTGTTTTGGACGTTACTTCAAGCAGTCCTTCCTCCGCTATCTCTAGCGACGAACCCACAGATGTTAGTTCCAATGAAAAGATTACAATGGAGTTTACCGAAAATGAAATTGCACAGATTAACGCACTGATAACTGCGTCACAAAATAGTCAAGTTTCTAAAACTTCAAGTACCGACTCTAGCTTGAGCCCCAGTAGCGACACTTCTTCGGATGATATGGTTGCAATTCCCTCCAATGTTTCCATCTATTTTGAGGACATTGAGAGTGGATATGTTTATACAAGCAATGATGACTATAAATATTTCATTGCAAGCCTGATAAAAGCCCCCTACTGTATGTATCTTTATACATTGACAGAGCAAGGTAAATGCAATCTTGACGAGATCTATACAATTGAGTTTAAAGATATTCAACAAGGGACAGGAAAAATCAAAGATAAAAAGCAAGAAGAATTTCCTCTTACAATGTCAGTGCGAGAGCTCATTTCCTATGCGATACGTTACAGCGATAACACCTCTATGGAGGCTTTACGTAAGCATTATAACCATATAGGCTATCAAAGCTATGCAAAATCGCTTGGGTTAAACTATCCAGAAGATGTGTCTTATATTGTAAACGGAAAAATCACTGCAAAAGATGCTGGTGTTTACATCAAGGCTATCTATAACTACATTGAAACTGGAAAATACGGCAACGAACTCAAGGAAGATATGAGCCATACCACAAACCCAATGATACGGTCAAAACATCCAGTAGTACGCAAATATGGATGGGCAAAATTATCTTTCCACGATATGGCGATTGTCTGTGCACCCCACCCCTACCTACTGACAATACTAAGCGACAAGGGCTTGGGTAAAAAAGAGGACCACCAACTGTTTGCAGAGATTTCAAAACTCATTGAATCGTTTCACGCAAAACGATATGAATAAACGAAATTAAAAAAACAGAATGCAAAATAATTGAGATATAAGATAGAGCTAACGTTAATTCGTTAGCTCTATCTTATATCAAACACCCAACCTTTCGTTTAATTATATTCTTGAATATGTTTGTCCTTGACTAATTTTCAAAGTAGGGGGATAAAAAGTTTGAAAGAACATAAAAGCCCCTAAATCATAAAGACTTAGGGGCAGTAAATATTATGTAATTATAATAGAATGGTACTATTTTTTCTTTCTTGATATATTTAAAGTTGAAAGTGCGTAGAAAACAACTGCAGTTACAAGCAGGATGATGATGCTAATAAGAGGGGTGATTGTAAAATCTCCAAACTTAAAAGTAACTCCCATCATTTGTTCAAACTCGGATACCGCTTCCTGCGGAGCGCCTGCAAAGGAAGTTTTCATTGCATCTGCTATCATGACTTGACGAAACAACACTGCCGCATGGGAAACTGGAAACAATTTCACAACCCATTGGACAGCTTCTGGTAACTGTCCAACTGGTAAGTAGATACCAGTTAAAAAACCAATTAAAGTACCAATTATGGTACTTGCCGTTGCAAATGCGTTGGCACTTTTAAAAAACGATACAATAAATAAAACAATAGAAGTATTGGTAAATGTAACAAGCAATACCAACCCTATCACCTTTAGGAGTGTTATAAAGTTCATCAATTCGCCACCGTTTGCCACGATATAAATCTCAGCCAAAACAACTGTGATTAGACTCATAATAACCCCGATTATGAATGAACTTGCAATGTATCCACCTGCAATATGACTGCCACTAATTGGTGATGAAGTAAAGTCCTTTGTGATTTTTTTGCATTTATCATCCACCATAATACCGAATGCACCCATGGTTGTGGTAACTGATGTGACAGCTAGAATGCCTGCCATTATCCAACTATCCATTAAATATCGAACGCCCGACATTCCCTCAAACTCACTTGTCCAGACATCACCCAAGAACAATGCATATAGCCCAATGATAATAAATACTCCCAAAAGCGAAAAGAATACTGCTGATTTATCCCGAAAAAATATTAGGAGATTTCGTTTTGTAAATCCTATCATTCCCTTATCTCCTTTCCTGTAATGGCAATAAACGCATCATCCATTGTGCCATTTGTAACCTGAAATCCTGTAATGTAATCTCGACACTTTTCGACAATTGGCAGAGCGTCCATTGTAGTAGAAATTGAAACAACAATTTGACCTCCAGCTTGTTGATAGTCAAATACTTGTTCGTCTAAAATAGAACATACCTTATTCATATCAGAACATACCATGACTAATTTATCACTTGTATAGGCTTCTTTGAGCTGTGCGGGTGTTCCTTTTGCTACTATTTGGCCATTATCAATGACAATCACATAGTCTGCCCCTGCCGCTTCTTCCATATAATGTGTGGTGAGAAAAATTGTCATTTGGGTATTCTTTTGCAAATTTATGATTGTTTCCCATACACTTTTTCGTGTTTGCGGATCAAGACCTGTTGTAGGCTCATCTAAAAATAAAATTTTAGGGGTGTTTATCAATGCGCGTGCGATATCACAACGTCTGCGTTGCCCACCCGAAAGCTTTCCATATGGACGTTTTAATAAATCGGAAATTCCTGTAATTTGAGCGGCATTTTCCACCGCCTTGTTTAATTCTTGACCTTTTAATTTGTAAAACCCTCCACGTATTTTCAAGTTTTCTTCAACTGTTAGCAAATTATCCAGAAGCCCATCTTGGAACACTGCTCCAATAAGAGAACAAATTGCAGTGTCATCCTCACCCAAGATATTCCCGTCAATAATTACTTTACCGCTATCCTGTTTTAAAAAAGTGCAAATAATATCTATGGTGGTTGATTTACCTGCACCATTTGGTCCTAAAAACGCAAAAACCTTTCCTTTTTCTACATAGAAATCAATACCCTTTACCGCTTGGATATCTCCATATGATTTCAAAAGACCGATTACTTCTATTATTTTGTCCAAATGCAATACCTCCTAGATTATTTATTATTAATTTTTGCTTGCCATTTTCCATTACAAAATCCTTTTTTATTATTGTGGATATTGTATCATTAGTTAATAATATATCATATGCAAATATTATTGTCACTAAAAATTTTACATTAAATTACCAATTTTATTTAATGTTTAGTAAATTAATTTATATAAAGAAACATATTTATTTGCATAAATTTGACATACTGTTTACATTATGTTATAATTTTATACATATATTGTTTATAAAGGAGGATGGAAATAATTTTGAAGCTAAAACCAATTATGAAATGTATTGGATTTACTTGTGCATTCTTAGGTATCTATTACGGTGCACAACTTATATCTAGCATGATTGCAGGTGTTGCTATTATGGTGCCCATGCTGACCTCAACGGGTGGGATAGTAGACCCTAGTACAATCACATCAAAAATTACCGATTCACTTGGCGGTATGATGCCGTACATACTTATTCTTGCAATCGCAATTAGCATACTTTGCTATTTTTTCATTCAAAAGGGTAGAAAAACATCACTTCTAAAAAGCTTTGACTTTAAAAAACTAAGTATTCTCCACACAGCTGCTTTGGCAATATTCGCTTTATCTTTTAACTTTGCTTTGCAATATGTAATGGATTATTTAAGCAAACTTGGTGCTTTAGAGCAAATATTTAACCAATACTCTAAACTTATAAACATGATTATTGGTGGAAGTTTTTGGCTAAACCTACTGACAGTAGGAATATTGGTTCCTATTTTTGAAGAACTACTTTTCCGAGGATTGGTATACACCGAACTGCGCAAAGTATCAAAGGTAACAATTGCAATTGTGATACAAGGTCTTTTATTTGGTGTTTATCATATGAATATCATACAGGGCGCTTATGCTGCTATTTTAGGCATCGTGCTTGGATATGTATATTACAAGTTTAAAACAATACTTGCACCAATTGTAATTCATATTGTGCTCAACTCATCTTCTGTTTTGCTAAGCACTTCACTTGGCGAGAAATTCATCACAAAATACAATAGTATCATACAAATTAGTTCACCAATTATACTTATTGTTATTTTTGCAATCATTGTCTTTGTTTTTAAAAAAGAACAAGACAGCAAAGACCTGCAAGGGGCTACCAATGTAGGCGACATCATTTTAACAGATCTAAATTAAAATAAGAAAGGAACATCATCATTATGAACGAACAAGAAATTCTAAATCAGTCACAAGCAACACCGGAGGTACAGGAGGCGCCAGTAATGCCAAATATGACAATGGCACCAGCACCTGTAGACAAAAAAGGATCAGCTATTGCAGGATTTGTTCTAGGCATTGTTTCCTTATTGGTTTGCCTCGTACCATTATTCGGCGTTCCATGTACAATTGTTGGAATCGTTATGAGTGCAAAAGGAATGAAGTCCACAAAGAAAACTTTAGCAATTATTGGACTTGTTTTTTGCATTATTGGTTTAATTGTCACTATAATTAGCGCTGTAATGGGTGCAATTGCCGGCGCAAAGATAGCACAACAAATTTTATCTATGCAATAAGCTCAAACAAATTTTTCAAATAGCAAAATCTTTTTTACAATGTGTGGGTATATAAAAATTACATATGTTTGTCTTTGGGGGTAAATGACCTAATAATTAACCCTCAAAAATAGTTTCACAAAAGCACCTATTCAATTACAAATTGAATAGGTGCTTTTGTATGTAAAAAAGAATTGCCCGCAAAACTGCTTGTTCGATTGTAGTTATAAAAAGTTCATATGTTCTTTACGGTAATCC
>JBAQWI010000456.1:0-25997 GCA_049298835.1 Oscillospiraceae bacterium | reverse complement strand
GATATAAGAAAGTAGAAAATAAGTAAATTGGGCTATCCATTTGCCTATTACGTGCAAGGGTAGAAAATGAAACAGCCACTTTATCTATTTTAGACGAGATGAAAAGAAAGCGCTTACTCTTCGTTTGTTTAAACACCGTGGGATCCACGCTTGCATGCTAGATAGAATCCGGCAGGAAAAGATGGAGTAATTTTTTATGAAGGGATGGGAAGAGCATGAAGGTGACCGTAATCGGAGCTGGAAATTCGGGTATTGCGATGGCCGCACATTTAAGCAAGGAAGGGAATGAAGTAACCTTGTGGAATAGATCTCGTGCCAATATATCAAAATTAATGAAAACCCATCTTATCCATTGTGCAGGAGTAGTTAAGGGAGACGTCTTGGTGCATGAGGTAACAGATGATATTCATATTGCGCTTGAAGATCCGGAGGTTATTTTGATTACGACACCTGCCCATTCACATAAGGAGCTTGCAGAATTAATTGCTAAAAATATAAAGAAATCTGCAGTTGTGGTATTAAACCCTGGACGAACATTTGGTGCTTTGGAATTTAGAAGTATCTATGAAAAATTCAATCAAGAGTATAAGCAGATTATCGCAGAGACGCAGACGATTATATATACATGCAGAAAAACAGATGAGGATTCAGTGGATATTTTCGCCTTTAAAGATTCTGTGCTGATATCTTCCTTTGATACAGATAACGGAAAAAATATCATTGACTATTTGCCGGAATGTCTTAAAGGATTTCTATCTCCAGCCCAATCTATGATTCAAACCTCAATCGGAAACGTTGGTATGGTACTTCATTGTGCACCCTTATTGTTGAATGCCGGTTGGACTGAAAATAGTCAGCATACGTACAAATATTATTATGATGGGATAACACCCACAATCGCTGAATTTATCGAGAAAATCGATTTGGAGAGAATCGCCGTATCGGAGGCTTTAGGACATAAAGTGGAATCCACGCAGGAATGGTTAATCAGAACATATCCGGTCACAGGTAATACATTGTTTGCATGTATTCAAAATAACGAAGCTTATAAAACGATTAATGCGCCGGAATCATTGAAACATAGATATATCTTTGAGGATGTCCCTTGTGGCTTGGTCCCATTAGAAGTAATGGGTTTAAAGCTAGGCTTGAACATGATGTATACAACACTAATTATTGATTTGGCTACAACAATGTTGAATACTGAGTTTAGAAAAATTGGACGCAATCTGGAGTATTCGGAAATTTTTACTGAAAAAAATGGATTGGAACATATTTTTGAAAGGAGATTTTCAAATGAATAACGTGCCTTATGCCACTTATGGATTTATAAAACCAGCTGCAGATGCACATACTCTGGGAATTAATTCTGCGGCTGAGTTATTGCGTGATTGTGGTTACGAAGTATTAGTAGCCGACCATTTAGTTGAAAACGCAATGAATGACTATAAATATGAACGGAGACGTAAAGTTGTTGTGGATTGGATAATTTCTAATGAAATAGAGAGATTGGGAATTAGCTATAGACTTGATCAAGATGACGCACTGAATATGCTGGGCTATCTGATTAAAGACCTCAAAAGTGTGAATGGTATGAAATTTCAAGGAGGAAAGATCGAAGTAATCTTCTTTGCGGGCCTTCCGAAAACATGTGAAGCAATCGAAAAAGAGTTTAATGGGTTTGTCAAAACGTTTAGCGGTGGAGAGTCAGTAAGGGAGACTCTACTTAAGGTAGGTGTATCGGAGGAAAGAATACCAAGTGACATTTTTGAAGGAAGTCGATACGATGATTTGTTGCTGGAATTTGGTAAAGAAGTGATTGATTCACAAGCATATCTAGGCTACCAATCGAGCAATAAAGCAAATTACCCAGAGTTTGGTACCCTGCGTGATTCCGTAACAGCGAGACTGGAATCGAAAATAGGAAATAGTTTTGAACCGCTGATGAGAGCTCATGTTGGCCCTTATTCTTCTATGTTGACTCGAACAGAATCTGTGAATGAATTTTTAGATTGGGTAAAATTTCTTGCTCAAACCCAGTACTTGGATATTCTCTCAGTCGGCAGCTCCCAATTGACACAATCTAACTTTGGTGAAGATTGGGAAGATAAAACCAATGGGGGAGGCGTTCCAGTAAATTCTCCAGAAGAATATAGAAAAGTATGGGAAGCATCTAGACCTTTATTGGTTCGAACGTATGCAGGAACAAAAAATATACCCATGCTTGCTCGGATTCATGAGCAGACTTTGAATATTTGTTGGCATGCCTTATCTTTATGGTGGTTTAATAAGCTAGACGAAAGAGGGCCGTATGATCTTTATACAAACCTAAAGCAGCATATTGAGACAATAGAATATATCGCAAAGACAGGCAAACCATTTGAAGCAAATGTCTCGCATCATTTTGCTTTTCGGGGAGCAGATGACGTCACCTATATTGTATCTGCTTATTTGGCAGCAAAACTTGCTAAAAAGTTGGGTATTAAGACTTTCATTTTACAAAACATGCTGAATACACCTAGGCCAACATGGGGCGTACAAGATTTAGCAAAATCAAGAGCCATGATAAAGCTTATAAGAGGATTGGAAGATAATCAGTTCAGCGTCTTATTGCAACCAAGAGCTGGTTTAGATTATTTTAAAACTGATTTACATGAAGCAAAAATACAATTAGCGGCTGTGACCGCACTAATGGATGACATTGATCCACACAATGAAATGAGCCCACCCATCATACATGTGGTAAGTTATTCCGAGGCTACGCATTTAGCTACACCGGAAATCATAAATGAAAGTATTCAGATTACACAGTATTCATTGCGAAAATATCGTGAATTGAGAAAGCAAGGCAAGATTGAAGATATGGGGGAAAATTCCGAGGTAGAAGAACGGGCTTTGGAGCTTTATCAATCAGCAATAAAAGTAATTGAAGCGATCGAAGCCTCTATTGGTAATCCTTATTCTGCAGAGGGATTTTATACACTATTTGCAGCCGGTTTCTTACCGGTGCCTTATTTATGGGGTGAAATTGAGGAGTTTAAACATGCCAAGAACTGGAAAACTAAACTCATTAGAGGAAGTGTAAAAATCGTTGATGAAAATAATAATGCAATGAAAACGGAAAGGAGCATTCAAATTGCTAAATCCCATATGAATGAGGCTGAGTATAACTTAAAAAATAGACAAGCTGCTAGCATAGTTTTAAAATACAATCCTTCAACCAAGGGTAATCCAAGCACTGAGAAAATATAAGAAAAAGAGGGAATATATGTAGAAAAGAATAGAAACTAGCACGGTCTCTTGCTGAAGGGACTGGAAAATAATGGGAGATCCCAAAAATAAGCATTACCGTCGACCAACGGCAATGCTTATTTTTGGATAAGTATAAATTATTTATTTTGAGTGTGCAATTTATACTTCAGTTGTTATTTTTTTATACCCTCATATTCTTTATACATTTAAAAAATGTATTTCTAAAATTCTAACGAGACAGCGCCCATTCCCAGATCCGTAAAAATCCCGACTCCTGTATACTCCGCAAAAAGTAGAAGCATTGCGATATAGTTACGGAGCACCTGATTCCCTTGGCAGTTAATTCGTACTTCCCCAATAAATCCTGGGATAGGAACGTTATTCACCAGATAACTGGTGAGAGAAACACAATAAGTTGTGATTTCAGTGTACTCACAAATTTCTTTTAGTAATTTCCCATCAATTTGCTCAGTCCGCTCAAAAATAAAACTGTATTGTTCCATTAAATTTTGAAAAAGTGCTTGTGTATCTGGGAAAAAAACATATTCTCCATGTCTGTCAAAAACAGTTGGACTTCGGAAATGCAAGATAAATAGCGGAAACAAAGCATCTGATTGATAATAAATATTTTTGAGAACCATTGTTGTCAAATACTGGATTTTTTTACTTTTAATAATGAAATGCCGTTCTTGGTCCATATCCAAGATGATTTCTTGACAGCTAGAATCCAAAAGAATAGCCCCTATTAATTTACTTGCCTCTTCGGTAAAAAGTGTAATGCTGAAGTAAATCTTGTTCCCGACATTGAGCGCACTTATTGAGAACGCTTCCTTTTTCAGGTGTTTCAAAACCGTAACAGAATCGCTAGGTAATTGTGCCATAATCCACTTTTGGAAGTAAGGGCCTAGAGTATATGCGGGTTGTTCCGTATATTCTTCTTTGCAGATCAAAGATATCCTATCCAATGCCTTCATTCCTTTCAGGTAAAAAGAACCAGCAAGAGAGAAATAACGTGGTATTTTCAATAGCGGTGCCCATAAATTGAGATAGAGGGATTTGAGTAAGTATTACATATATTTTTGTATCTTCCAAGCCCCATTATACAGCCAGGAATCCCTAGTTAACAACTTTAAAAGCAATTAATCTACGTTTTTTTCGATAGTGCATACTGTGTGGAAATTTAATAATAAAGTCACCTGTCCATATTCATGTAATTAAATAATAGAGCGAAAAATTCTTGCTTATGATAACTTATGAATAAATACTTGAATAATAAAAATAACCGGTGTAGCGCTTTCGAATTTTTTCAGGGGTATTACATGTAAAAGTGAAGATATTGGAGGTTTTTATTACTAATTTCCAATCATTTTAATATATAATATAGAAAATGTATGGTTAAAATGATATGAGAAACGTTTAGATGCATTATAGTATATGGATATATCTTGTCTAAAAAAATGAGTAGAGTACTTTGAACAGATTATTAAATATTCGATTTTTTTAAATTTCCAACTAAGAAAATTGATGTAATCAAAGAAAAGAAGAACCACTGATAGGAGGACAAATATGTTTAATAAGATAGTGAATGAGGATGGATTGAGAAGGTTTTTCGCCACTGGTCAAAAACATATGGCTGATTACTCTGTTGAAACGGAGGAAGAAGTAGACTACTTTGTGAATGGTCGATCAATGACTTCCCAGGAGACGAATGTTCATACTAGTGATAAGAGTTCCTCTTTAGAAAGAGCCATTAAAGCAGCCCTAAAAATGTATGATTGTGGATCCTATACCATTGCAGAAATCACAAATAAAACAGGCATATCAAAGTCTGGCTTGTATGGGGCTCTGGCAGAAAGAATTTTAGATATTTAGAAGCTTGGGAAATAAATACCCTCTTTTCCAATGAAAAGAGGGTATTTATTCTATAACTATCATTTTGAAAAGAAAACTAAAGACTTATCTTATGCATTTTTCGCTTAAAATATAAATGTAACTATTGGGAACACCCTAACGATATAAATGTAGGTTGTTTTTTTGGAGAATCAGCCTTTATTTTAAAAATTTTTCCGTAAAGCTAATAAAGGCGGTTACCACAGACTTTAAAAAATCCTTTGTTTCATTATTCGTGACGTTACCCTGCTCGTCTAATAATTTTTGAGAATTTGCTAGATAGACTTCGGGTTGTTGAAGAACAGGCATATTTATAAAGGTTAAGATTTGACGCAAGGCATGATTGGCTAATGCTCCGCTAATATCCGAAATAGAATGCGTGATAACCAGTGCAGGCTTACCATCCCAAACGTTCTCACCATATGGACGAGAGGCGACATCAATCGCATTTTTAAATCCACCGGGGATAGAGCGATTATACTCAGGCGTTACAAATACAATAGCGTCTTGTCGTTTTACAGCTTCGCGGAACTCTAAGTACTCTTTTGGATCGTTACCATCATAGTCTTGATTGTATAAGGGGAGATTCGAAAAGTCTAAATATTCCACTTCATAGTCACTTGGAAAAAGTTCTTCAACATTTTGCGCCCATCTCTTTGAAAAAGAATCCTTGCGTAAACTACCAACTACAAATCCAATTTTAACCATTATGAACATCCTTTCTGCTCTGTATTCCTTCACACTGTTGCAACATATACATATATAATATCAGTTTGAGAAAAAAATACAAAAATAAGCCTTACAGAAGAGCGCATATTCAGTGACTAGCCTAGTCCTCGATACAATTAAGCTAGATTAGTAAATGTATTTTACGAATACTTACTTGTGTCTGATTCTATTAATTGAAAGAGGGAAGAAAATGAATCCATTGCAAAAAAACTTCTTAATATCCCAATTGGAAAGTATACCAGGGAAAATCAGCTGCTATCATAAAGATTTAGTGACTGGTGCTACTTTTGTTTTTAATGGTTCTATGCCCATGCATGCCGCTAGCGTAATTAAATTATTTATTATGGTGGAGGCATTTCGCCAATTCGAAGAGGAAAATTTAAATCCCCATACTTTCGTTGCAATAAGTGATGATAATAAGGTTCCCTCCTGTGGAGCGCTAACTTACCTTCATAGTGGAGTTGAAGTAACCATTTTGGACCTGATTTCGCTTATGATTATTTTAAGTGATAATACAGCTACAAATGTCCTGATTGATTTATTGGGATTGGAAGCCATAAACGCTACAATTGAACGTTTGGGATATAAACGGACGAGTTTATATAGAAAAATGTATGATACTGAAAAAATGCCTAAGGAAGTCAAAAATATTATCACGGCACAAGAAATAGGGGACCTTCTAGAAAAAATTTATAAGGGCACACTCATCTCTGAAGTATCGAGTAGAAAAATGATGGATCTGTTATTGAATCAACAGTTGAACAGTAAAATACCTTTCTATTTAGAACCTTTAGAACCGACGCCGCAGGTTGCGCATAAGACTGGCGAGAGTACAGGCATCACACATGATGTCGGAATTGTATTGCCTATAAATGGCCATCCGTTCATCTTATGTTTCCTCGGGAATGAAACAGAAGTCTGCTTGTATGATCGCTTAATGGCAGATATGACACTACTGATCTATGAGTTGGGTGAGAAACAAATTTTTGACGCTACTCATAATCAAAATAGCTGGTAAACTTTTCCAAAATATGGAATAGGTATACAGGACTAGCTAAGGGACGGTTATTTTCTGTCTATTCAAATAAAAGAGAATATGGAAGACATATCGTCTTTTCGATCTCTTCGTAATTATGGCCCAGGTGGTATACAGATACATTTTGGTAAAATACGATGATGCCTATTTACAAATAAGGAGGTGATACAATGCTAGTGGTTATAGATATGCAAAATCACATTCTGGATCCATCAAGTCAGCTTTATATTCCAGGTGTTGAGTCACTGGTTCCAAGAATCGCTGATCGAATTAGTCAGGCACGTGATTCTGGTGAATATATCCTATACACACAAGACATTCCGATAGAGTATAAAGATACTAAGATGGAAGAACAATATGAACTTCAGCTAATCAAAGATATAAAACCGAGACCAAATGAACGCGTCTTTAAAAAATATTACTTCAGCTTATCCCCTGAAAAAATTTTGGATCTACAGAATGATTTAAAGGAGAGAACCGAAGCCTATAAAAGAATTGAGGTAGTGGGTGTTGAAACGAGCCTTTGTGTATTAGCTAATACATTGAAGCTACAAAGCGCGTTCCCTGAAGCTGAAATCATTGTTCCTTCAGCATTAACCAGCGGGAGGAAGTACACAGCGGAAGCGTTAGAGATTTTGAGAGAATTTAATGTGTATATTCAATGAGTAGCTGCGAAAAATACAAATGACAGTTCCTGTTAGTTGTGTTTTTCGCAGCTATTTATCTATGGGACTCAGTAATCTTTCACATAGTAACTTCGACTATATTCTATTTATGTTTACCAATAAAAAAACATTCCAGATCCTATTCGGATCCGGAATGTTAACAAATAAATAATCAACTATCGACTGCGTATTTTGATGGGGTATTAGATAGGTCCATTAAGTTTTTCTTCTATTTCCGTTTCTTGAGTAGTAATATCAGGATTAATTGTTTCTTCCTCAATTTTATTATCTAATTTTTGGAGCTGAGTTTTGGCAAATTCTCTACCACCCAAACCAAATGCTAATGCAAAGGCAACTGCGAGACCGCCCATAATGAACAAGAAGGCAGTATTTACAATCATAGAAGCAAATTGGAGTTGATCTAGTGTCATGAAGACAGCCAAGACGTACAAGACGTATTTGACAACTTCACCTAGCAGAGAGCTTCCGGTAGATTCTTTCAGGAATGCGGAAAGTGCATTTCCTCCAAATATTCCCAATCCTAAAATAATAAGGCCAATCAGGACAGAGGGTAAGTAGCTAATGATCGCAAGGCCAATCGTGTTCAAAACTTCCAAGTTCAGTGCATTCAGAGCTTCCACTGTGAAGAAGATAATGATTACGGCTTGTACAATTTTTGCGATTACTTGCGAGAGATTAAGGTTGGCAATTCCGCTTGGATTCAAATAACGAGAAAAGCGATTGATTCCAGCGTTTCCAAGTAAGCCTTCTAATAAATCTGCTACAAACTTAGCAATCAATGTTCCTACGACCAATAGGATTACTGCTACAAGGATATTCGGAATAGCTGCCAGAATCTGATTTAATACATTTACAATTGGTTCTGAGATAGAACGAATTTGTAATGTTTCTAACGCCATAGTTATTACAGGAATCAATACGGTCACAAATGCCACATTGGCTAATACGCGAGCAATGGTGTTTTTCTGCACCGTGGCTGAAGTTGTAACAGGTTGTCCACCTGTACTCGAAGTCTGAGTGTATTTGGAAAGCCATCGATCAACATTGAGGGATTCCAATAAACTTTGAACCAATTCCTTTACGAATTTGGCCACGAAGTAGCCAATCGCTAAGATAATCACTGCCCCGAAGAGTTTCGGCAGGAAGGCCATGAAGTTGTCAAACATATTTGTGATTGGCAAAGCAATGTTGGATAGACCAATCTGAGCAAGAATACCTGGTATGAAGAACAGCCAAATCAGATAATAGAAAACCTTTCCTATTGAAACAATTATGCGTTGGGCATCTTCTGTCGTATGAGCTACGCCCCATTTGACTAATCTGTTGTCGAAACCAATGGCATCGAGGCCTTTAACTACAGCTTTTTTAACTAACGTAGCAACAATCCAAGCTAATACCAACAATAAGAGAGCGCCTAGGAGTTTCGGGAGAATAGCGACGAAAGAGACCCACAACCCTTGCAAAGTGTTTGTAAATTGTTCCATTGTATTTTCCTCCTTTTGTACACCTAAATTTATGGATAGTAATCCATGCGTTTAGTATAGCAAATAGTGGGTTTTACACAAAAAGAAAAGGTTGCTTCCTGTAGAAGTAGTCCTGTTAATATCTTTACTTCTGCACTTTATTAGGTCATTTTGGAGAAAAATAGCAACGGACGTTTTTTGGTTTCCACAGAAGTACCTACAGATAAGATTCGCAAAGAGGCTCATCAGATGTATGATAATGCAAAGGATACCGTTAATATTGCTTATAAAACAGACTTTTCTAAGATTAACTTTTTAGGAAAAGAAGGATACGTATTATTCAATAAGTAAGAACTAATCTTTGGAGAGCGTATGAGAAGAAAAAATAGTCCTAGAAACTAAAGTAGACCCTAGAGACGTTAAAAATGGATGTCTCTAGAGTCTATTTATTAACTACGCTAAGTGAGTTTTATTATGAGAGCGTCTCTTTACTAAAACAGCGATATTCCCATCATTAATTTCTTTTTTATACGGATAAAGGACTTCTTTAAGTGAATCGGTAGTGTAATCATCCTCATCATATTCCGAACTGACGGTAAAAAATCCTGTTACCTTATCCCAAAGAGATAGATTTTTTCCTACTTCATCAAATATTACATCAGAATCTAATTTAGTACCCGCATCTATACTATGCGGGAAACTTTCATGAAAGTCTTCACTTGCTACTACAGTAATCTCACTAGGTGTATGTCCTTGCTCTTTCAAATTATCAATAGCAGCTAAAGCCTCCTCGATAGAGAAATATATCCCTTTTAACATATGACTCATACAGATATCCTCCTGTTCAATAAGCTCTTTTCGTAATAAGAGAATTAATTGATAAAGCATTCGTTCAATCGTAAATATAGCGGTATTCATTATTGGTTAACTGCTTTCTACGAACCCTAACTGCTACCTTGTTATATCAATAGTTATATGATTAATATATATATTATACTTTTTTTAAAATGAGACTACAAATTCTACCCACTTGAAGCCTTGTTCAAACGGGTATACCTGTTGGTTAATGGAATGATTACTAGTTTCTTCTATATATATAATTTGTTAACCCCTTTAAATATCTAGCTTAAAGCGCACTGAGACATCTTTAAAACAGACGAAGTAAAAAATGAAATTGCCTTATTCCCCGACTTGCCCATCCCCATCTCGGTCATCCATGTACGGATACAACCAATGATCACTATAAATGGGCATAGCATACCCCGCGTTTTTCGCTTCTTGGATCGTGACTTGTCCATTGCCATTCGTATCTACAGCGGATACGTCTCCTCTAGAAGTTTCAGCGGGTGCAGCGAATGCTGCTATTCCGGAACTGCCAGAAGGTGAGCTGCCCTCTCCTGTTAATCCTTGTGCTGCATTGTATTCATCTGGGTTAATATTTTGGAATTCATCTACTACTTGATAGCCATTAATCGTATACGTGTATTTATAATAATTGGGAACTTGTGTAGTTGTATCTGGGTAGGTAATGATAGCCTCAAAATTAGTGGCCCCACCTGCTTGTACAATGTTTCGTTCCATATAAGCCTGATCCCCATGACGATTCAGCACACTGTCTTGTGGCGTAATATTGTAGGCATTGGCCACACCCCCTAAGGAGTCTGCTATAACATGTCCTTCGTCGAGATTTGCGTTCTCTGTGCCCGGCACTTTTGCTTCGTCATCATAATAACGTCCTTCAGAATTGACTGGTTCAGTGGAATTGTCTTGCAATATAATTTCTGCTGCAACAACCCGAACCAATTGCCCATATTCGTTTGTATAGGCCCAATATTCCCTGTCACCAAACCCGATATCAACGACAACATTTGCTGCACGATATCCTGACAATTCCCCTCCATAGACTTCGATTAATGCATAGTCATCAAATGATACAGACGATTGGGGTTCGATGTTTTCAGAATACGCTGAGGAACCGGCTGATTCTGAAGGAAATTCCTCGCTTTTTTTACTTTCTTCCTTATAGGTAGCCAATGAAGTGATTTCAGCGCTAGATTCGATCGAACTGGACACTGTTATTTCTTCTTCAGTTACTGCTTCGGTTGGGGTACAAGCGCTGAGCAACAGTATGCTACTCATAGCCCACAACAGCTTTCTTCCTTCTATCATGCGATTCACTCCTTCTTTAAGTTAAAACTAAAAAGAATCCTATCTTCATAGGATTCCAGATACGGACGTTAGTAGCTCTGTATAATTTTCGTTATCCATTAATTTGGTTGCAATAGCTGAGAAACTATTTCAGAGCTACCTGGCAATAGCATAATTAACGAAACTACAATAAATAAAACCCCGATAACAAGCGACAAACTTACGATTTTAACTGAACGTGAAACATCTTTATTTAATATACCTACTACAATAAGAGTGATACCTGCAAAGAGTATTAGAAAATACCAAAAACCCATTATATCTCCTACTTCCTTTTATTTTATTGTTGAAAGTAGTATACCCTATAATTGTATATGATTTTATATAATTATTGTTATATTTGTAATAAGGTTTCAGTGGTGTTATCTTTGATGAGTAATGCTATGTAATTTTTAGTATACATATTTCTCCCTCAATTCTAATCAATAATCATCCTGTATTTCACAACAAGGACCTATTTTGGCATTTATTGCTTCAATCAGTTCCTCTATTTTCCTTTTAGCAGTATCTGAATAGGTAGGGCTAAATATTGATTCATAGTCAAATATATATGTTTCTTGGTCATATACCACATTATCTGCATAATAATCCCCTAAATAGACATCTTCACGGGTAAATGGATCGAACCCCTCTAACTGTTCAATGACTATCTGTTGCATGATTTGCTCGGCTTCCGTCGCTTTGACAATTTTGTATGGGGACTCTCCTATCCATATTTCCACAATGGCATACTGATCGCTAATAATCCCATCTGCTTGTAGCAAGGACCATAAGGCGCTATTGCTGTATATATGATTGTTGTATTGAACGTCCATCTTGTTATTGCCTCCTTAACACCTTCGAGCTAGATTCTATGCTAGTATTATACCGCATCTTGTTAAACAAAAATGTCTATAATAACGAAAGAGAGTTTGTTTTGATTATTCAGGATTAGGAGTTATTTGGTTGCTAGTTGTCGTAACAAATCATCAATGTGATCATTGATGATGACCAAACGGCTTTTCAACAATTGGCCTTTTTTGGTCAACGTCAAATTGCCACCCTGGTTCTGGAATAATTTAACTTCCAAATCCGTTTCGAGATAGTGGATATGCTGCGTAATCGCTGGTTTTGATAGGCACAGTTCTTCCTCAACCTTTGCATAGTCTAAGGAATCCGCTAAAATCAGGAATGTTTGGTAATGATAATCAATCATGAAATCACCCTTTCGTTTCTTAATGATGGCTTACCGGCAAAACAAATCTGAAATCACCTCAAAATGCGTTATTTCGGAAGTGTTTTTTCTGAATAGAAGGATAAAACGTCCCAAAAACCCCGTTTTGTCTGAATCTATGGAAGTATTTCTTACTTTACTTTACCCGAAGTTAGATAGTAAAGATAAAGGTGCGCGAAAACATCGGAAAGACTGGCACCTTCCAAATCCATTTCTCTCATGAAATCGGATAATTCTTCTTTACTGATAATCAGGTTGGCCAGTTTATAATAATCCCCCAAAGGATAGACATAGATGACGTTCTCCGGTGTCTTCCGTCCGAATGGGTGAAAGAGATTTTTAATGGCGGTTTGGTAGAAGGGATTGTTCTTCCCTGTGCTGAAATTTCTTGCAGCCATTTCCTTGAAATCCGCTAAATGGATCGGGATACTGGCATTTTTCCTAAAAAGAAAAAGGTCTCCGGACCCACTCACCATAGCTTTCTCCAACAGATCTTTTATGGCTGCCTGGTAGCCTGCTTGATAGTCGTCTGTTGTCTGTTCGGTGGATTCGGTGCTTGCAGATGTTTCTTTTTTCCTTGTGATAAATTCATCGAGGTCTGATTGCGCCACCTGATAGCCTTCTTTCCGAGTCTTTTGTACAGCTGGCAAGTCTCCTTGACGAATCCAACGCAATACAACTTGTCTAGAACTCGTAAGGCCTTCTTTTTCTAGGATGTGGAGCACTTCGGAAACGTTTAACATGTGGCCCCCCCTTATTTATCTTTACTTTACTATATTATACAGTAAAGTAAAGATAAATAGAAGACAGAAGGCTTCTGAACAAGATTTATCTGTCGTTGATAGACAGCTGTCTATTATGAAGGGGATGGTCCGATTATGGTAATGAAATCATGAAATCACTTTTTCATTTATGTTCATTAGGTTCGCTAGGAGAAAACTGATACCAGTTAAGAATCCATATAAAACCTTTAATGTCACTAATGCAGTATTTGAATGAGCAACGTAGGAAAAGGATTTCCCTATATATCCATATTTCTTCTAAATCTCATATAAGAAGATGGGTACAGAATAAAAGAATGTGATTCATCGTAGTTCTTGTTCTAACAGATAGAACCCAAATGCTGACATCTATTTCTACTGCTGCATTATCTAACTTGCAATAAATAATAGACTTTCATAAATAATTCCTTGTTAAATTGAAAGAGGTAATCTAAATCAAGTGTAGATCGATCTCTGGTGACTTATGGAATAACTTTATTTTCATATGCGAAGAATTTTCTTGTAAAAACCTATGAAATTCATTTTGCTACCAGAGGTGAAGGATGGTATACTTTTTTTGTAAAGAAATGGAACATATAAGCAAAACCCCTCGAGAATACGACTCTCAAGGGGTTTTTTCATTTTAGACTGTCTTGCTTATTTTTTGAATTTGGCATTCAACCAAAACTCAAAAAGAACGACTAGAAGTCCAGAAAAGAGAGTGTAAAGAAAGTAGTGGAACATATAAGCACCTCCTTTCGAATATGAATAATTTGGGATGGGTACCATGACACGTAGATGAGATGGTTACCCATCTACCATAATACTCTTTTCTATATACTATTGAAGGGATAAAATAGTTCTGAAGCGTTGGTATTAAGCTTTTTATTAGTTTTTTAGGTTTCGTATTGAAAACTTTTTAGGACTCATTTTGGAAACAATTTATGGTATAATGATTCTAAATGGAAACAAATGTTTCGTATTAGGAAACAAAATTAGGAGGAGAGTATAATCTTATGGCAAGACAAAGAAATACCGTCTATTGGGGTGCTTTTGTTTTAGATACGTTTGACCTTTTTCTAAAGGATGATCTATCAAGAAATGAATTTGAAATATTTTTCTTCCTTTGCAAAAAGATGGATACAAGTACGAACAAAGTATTTTTAAGACAGAAAGATATTCTTAGCGAATTAAGGGAAGATTATGATATATCAAAAGCTAAGGGAACTGTCTCTAAGGCAATAAAAGGATTATTAGAGAAGCAATATATAGCTAAACAAGTCCATGGAGTAGGTTACATGATAAATCCCAATCTGTTCTATACGGGAGGGAAGTTCGACTTGTCTGATAAAATACAAATTTTCAATGATAATTTATTGAAACAAGGAATAAGTCCTATGTATGAATTGAATCCGGATTTAGGGAAGCTTGAAAGCAACCATTGATAAAATTTACCCTATATAAAGGGGAACTTTAAAGGATTTTGAATCCGGATTAATTTGCTGTCGGAATTAAAATTTTTTTACCGTTACTAGAATTTGGATTTGTTAAATGAGTAAGACAATTTTTTTCAGAGCTCGATTAGTTGATGAAAATATTTAATGATAGGAGGATTTAATTTGAAAAGAAAACGAAGTAAGCAATGTGCACTCTGCGAAAAATTTTTTAAGAACTCAGAAATGAGCGAAGAACATTATCCAGCTAAGAGTACAGGTAATGAGGATATAGTGGCTTTAGATTTAGGGAAAATGGTTGATTCAATGATGTCAGGAAAAGTGATAGAAAAATTATTCCACAAGGATAACAAAGGGAAGACACTTGAAGAAGTGAGTGGTAATATTTTTGATGAGGAACTGGCTCAGCCTCTTTATCCCCAGGGGCGTACTGCACGCTCATTGTGTAGACAATGCAACACTTTCTTAGGTAAGTATGACGAAGCTTATAAAAAGTTTTTTGACAATGATGGATCTCCTTCAATTATAAAAGGCTATCAGAAACTAACAAGGCTGAAGATAATCAAGGCCATTTTTGCTAAATTCTTATCAGTTCCTGAGTGCAAAGGGCAGAATTTTGATTTTATTACATTTCTTCAAGACGAGAACCAAGAAACGTACGAAGGTCAATGGGAATTATATTGTATTAAAAGAGACTATAATACTGATTTTTTTGGCCTGGGACATTTAGGAACTGGTGTAATGACCTATGACGAAGGCGTCATTTTTGTGTTGTCTGACGAGAAATTTATTTTTCATTTAATGGATTTTGAACCGCACGAAGGGTATAGGTCACTGAACATGATGGATTTATTAAATAAAACATACACACTGGTTAGTGGCAAGGATTTGCATGATAGTGGTTATCATGCAAATTTTATGATACAAGAAATGGTATAAGTATGAACAAATAGGCGACTTAGACCTATAATGCAGTGTCCAGAAAATGTTCATTTCTGGACACTGCTATTTTGGTATGATTTTTCTCTAAATGATCTGAAATACGTGTCCATAAACCCGTAATAAATTCTATGTCCAATTAATCGCCCTGGATAAAGTTATGGTACAATGAAATAAAAAAAGAAGGTGATTTTTTGAAAATTGGATACGCACGTGTTTCTACTGGATTACAGAATTTGGATCTCCAGGAAGATAGTCTGGAAAAATTTGGCTGTGAGAAAGTTTTTACAGATCACATGAGTGGCGCAAAGAGCAATCGCCCAGGTTTAGAAACAGCGATTGAATTTGTTCGATCAGGGGATACGCTCGTTGTGTGGCGATTAGATCGGCTGGGGAGAAATATGGAAGACTTGATTACGATTGTCAATCGTTTAAATAATCGAGGTGTTAGTTTTCACAGCTTACAAGAAAATATCACGATGGATAAATCAAGCTCGACTGGTCAATTAATGTTCCATCTGTTTGCGGCGTTTGCGGAATTTGAGCGGAATCTTATCCTAGAACGTTCTGCAGCCGGCCGTGCCGCTGCACGCGCAAGAGGCCGATTTGGTGGACGACCAGAAAAGTTAAGCAAAAGTGACTTGGAACTGATGAAGACGTTGATCGATAATGGAACACCTATTAAAACAATTGCCGAACGATGGAATGTTTCGCGTACAACCATTTATCGTTATCTCAATAAATTAGAGGAAATGAATACTGAACAAGTGTGAGTGATTTGAAGCTTTATTCGCTAATCATTGCCCATAACATCAATTGGAATAAAGCTAAAGGAGAGATAAACATGTCAAAACTAGCACTGACTGAAATCCAACACCAAAAAATGAAGAAACTACTAGACGATACCTATCCGATAGGAAAAATACTGCTGGTGGACACCAGCGCAATTCCTCCTGAACTAGGAAGAGGAATCAAGAGTGTGCAAGATAAGCTTGAAGAGTTAAGAGAGGCAGTAAGGACTGCTGAGGATATACTAAAAGAAACGGATACTTTCTAAGGTGGCCAAAAATTGATTCAGGCATTCAAGGTGGGATCACTTAAATCCTGCGTTCCCGAAACACCTAACTATGATTTTACAAAAACCAGCCAAAAACATTGTTATGTTTGTTGTACATGGGCTAAGAAGAACTTATCCGTGGTTATGTAAACTTCTGCTCCTAACATTATTGAAAAAGAGAAAGAGCTTTTTTTGCGAAAATAACGTTTATGATAGCAATCAATACTTTTAATAGAATTTAAGGAGTGAAAATTTGGAAAAAGTAAAAAAAACTAATTTTTGGAAATATATTTGGAATGCCATACTTTTTGTATTATTTGTAATTACTCCTCCCCTTTGCATCGCGATAGGAGTCCGAGCTATAGATTATATTCCTTGGTTTAATAAATTGCCAGGATCTAATCAAGATTGGATTAGCTTTTGGGGTGGGTTTATGGGTTCAGTTGTTGGTGTAGTAGGAGCAATATATATCTTTCAGAAACAGATAGATGCGGAACGTGAAAACACTAATCAACAGTTAGATGCTGAACGCGAATTGACCCAGGTGCAAATCAATGAAAGCCGCCAACAAATAAAAGATGAAAGAATTGACAATACTTTTTTTAACTTAATCAATTTGCATATTAGGAATAAGGAGATCATTCCCGTACTCAGAAATAAAGATAGTTATAAGAGTAACCACAAGACAATAGAAGAGATTATTGCGGGTGGGGGCACTGAACATGTGGATTACGAGATTAACTTATTTTCTACAATCCTAGAAGAGATTCCTGAACAAATTAAGAAAGATACACAGGAGAAGCATATTTTTAAACAAAAGAATTATATTTTAGATAATTTAGATAGAATAAAGCTGGCTTATAGTCATTTAAATACTGAAAGTGATCATTTTGAGGAATTAGAAGATCAAAAAAGATCTTTAAATAATCTACCGCAGCCACTGGATCATTTTTCCTTTACGTACTTCATTACTCGGTTCTTAAATTTGAATTTTAACCCTAATGAAACAGTGAGAGAAAATCTAAAATCAATCTACGACCATCAAGATGAAGATTTAGGGAAAATATACTGTGAGTTGCTGCAATTATCGCAAGAAGAGTTAACTTATGAAGAAAAGATGGAGAGTTGCACAAAAGTCATTTCTTATTATTATGATTCCTTGGGGAATTATTTTAGACTTGTTCATAGAATATTTAAATTTTTAAATAAAAATATTGAGGAGGATACTGATAGAAAGCTTGAATACATCGGGATTTTAAGAGCGCTTTTCTCGGAAAAAGAACTTTTAGTACTCTTCTATAATGCTTTTTATACTGATAAAGGCCAAGGTATGAGAGTCCAATTGAAAAATACAAATTTCTTTGGCAAAAAAGAAGATCTGCCTTTAGACTCTCAAGATGCCTTGCAACACTTTCTAAATAAAAACCTTATATTTGAAGTTGAAGACATTATACTCATGAGGGAATGCTGCATAGAATAATCTTATTTCAGATTATTAATATACTTAGCCATGTTTTACGCTGTATCCTGGATTTTCGCCCACATAGTTATGTGTTGGTGGGAATCTGAATACAAGTTATGACACCACGATATCCCTTATTTTGCTAGGAATGGGAATCATAGCCAATACTCTTAAGTTATGACTACGGACGCTTATTATAAGAACACTATTGAATAGTTAGTAGGATACGTTACCTAAACAGAGAGTCTAGAATAATTTCCAGATTTCCTGTTTTAATCTATTCTTATTACTAAAATGGGAATAATTGCTCTTCTTTTAGATCATCATCGTACTGTTCCTCTAAATTAACTACAAATTTTAATACTAAAAAGACGAATTCGATTATTAAATTACTTTCCGAATATTTTAAAATAGTGTTACTATGAGCGAAGCTTTTATTATTTCTTACGTTATTATATTTTTCTAATGCTTGTGAGGGTAATCTAAGTATCTTGATAGACATATCCGATTCAAAATACTCTAATTTATTAAAGTGATTTATGTATTTTGAGAATAAATTATCTACTGTTTCTTTTTCATTGTAAACGATGCCGTGTTTAGTACATAATTTTCGAAAATAGGTTACTAATAATGTATGTGTTCTATCCAAAGCCAATTGAGGTTCATTATTATCAAGTGTTCTTTGAATATCATTCTTGAGCAACTGGAAATCTTTTTCAGTTTTTATACTCTCAAGAATACTGGTATTGAAATTAGTACGAGTATCTTTTGAGAGCAATGTAAGTTGTTTTACAGCATCTACTTTTAAATTGTAGTATCTATAAAATTTTTCTTCGTCAGGGTTAGATAATCTGAATTGCTGCTCCCAATAATCTAACAGTGTTAAGTTTATTGCAGCTACGTTTTGATTGCTTTCTATATTCCACAAGGATCTCAATCTATTCGCCTTTGATCCACTTCTAAAGTTATATTTTTCATCATAAATCTTGATACGTGTAACATCATATATTAAATCAGAAAATTTAGTGCTACTTAAATTCATTACGTATCCGGAATTCATATCAAATAGCTCTTCAAGTATTAATTTTGTTTTAGCTTCGATATTTGCCACTCTGATCACCTCAGTATCATATGGAATTCTCTTATTTGGTGTATTAATTGATTTTTTGTAACTATCGGGTATAGACCCAACCTTCTATTATCTCGTTACCCTTAATAATATTAATTCTAGCCCAATTTTTTTCTTAGTGGTAATTGCATGCCGTCAACATTACAACGTAAAATACGTCCGGCTTCCAGAGCTCTTAGATGAATTTATTGCCGCTAAAAACGAAGCAGACGGTAGCTTTCGCAAGCTGATTAAAAAGTACAAAAAAGTGGAATTACTCATCATTGATGAGTGGCTATTGACGGATCTCCTTGAAGAAAATGATACTTTAGATACGGATCTTACCTGGATTGAAGACTTTAATCAGAGCGAGGAGTGGATAGAGTAATCAGAGGCAGCTGGGATATCTAGCGATCACATAAAAAGCTATACAGAGTAAAGCTTTTCAGCGCTTTTTTCTGGCTTTTGAACCATTTCTTTCCCGATTAAGAGAGCGTGTACTTAATTTTAAGGGGGGATTATCAAGTTGGAACATTATGCGGAAGTAGTTGATCACATTTGTTTTAAGATTGAACTATTAAGGCTAATATGAAAACGACAGAGACGTATCTACATAAGCAATTACGTTCGGGTGCACCGGTAGAGCAATTCTCTGATCAATATGCATTACTGGATACAGAAGCAGGCCGTCTCAGTGGATTGAACGAAGTACTAAAATACTCCAATCGCAATCATTAAAGTATATAACCGAACAGCAGTAGCAACTGTCGGATACTCGTAGGGGCTACCCATCAAATCTACAAAGAAGGCCAAGTTTTTAAATTCCTCCTAATATAAAACCTATCCCGTATGCAGAAACAGCTGCTAACCCACCTATAAATAACATTTCTAATCCAGATTTCAGCCAATTGGACTGGGTGATACGTGATTTCAATGATCCTAAAAGAAACAATGTCACGCCAGTCAAAATAGAAGCAATAAAAAAAGCATTATTGTTTAGGAAGGAGAAGAACATGGAGAAAACATAAGTTAAAAGTGGAGTCATTCCGAAAATAAGGAAAGAAAAGAAGGTAACAAGAGCATTTTTCAATGGTCCTTCTTGGGCATCATCTCCACCATTTTCGTAGGTAAGTGTTTGATCAACAAACGGAGTTTCATATTTGGATAATGTATGGGCAATGGATTGAGCATCTTTGGTTGAAACTCCTTGATTCTCATAAGCCTTTATTAAACTTTCTAATTCATTATCAAAGTTTTCAACTAGTTCTTGTTTCTTTTGTTCTTTAAGCCCTAGATTGTACTCCTGCTTAGACTTAGTAGAAAGATAATCACCTACTGCCATTGAAAAACCATCCGCCAATAGGTTAGAAAAACCAAGAATGATAACCACTCGTAAAGGTAGAGATGCGCCTGCTACACCTGAGACTACAGCAAAGGTCGTCACAATTCCGTCCAACCCGCCATAGACTATACTTTTAATATATTTCCCACCTTTGAATTTTTTGGTTTCTTCTCCTGGCTTTGGTAATGGATTTTTCATAACGCCCGCAACCTCCTTTAAAAAATTTCCCCATCTGCCTTAAGTTTATCCCTTACTACTAGCTGATAAAGGCTTTCAAATAACAGCAAGCTAGCTAAAAATTTAGAAATGGGCAGAAAAATGTGATCCCCTATATAAAAAGGCCAAGATCCATTATGAATCCTGACCTATCGTACTTATTCAAGAGATTTTTCCACGCGGTCTAATTGAACTGAGATGGACTCGATTCAAACCAACTTTTCATGGACGATTTTCCAAATAACCACACTGGTTTCTTCTTTACCGGAAAGATACGTCATTTACTTGGGAGAAAGTTCATCCTCTGTTACCCATTTATGGTTTCGCACCATGTCTTCCCCAGTGGTTGGTTCAAAGTCAACCATATAAACTGTCGTGTCTTCTACTGATTCTATCGTTGCTGTTGCCCCATTCATGCCTTCCATATGGCTTGCTTCCAATGTAACTTCTGTTCCGGCTTCTAGCGGCTCTTCGGTATCTTTCGCTTCGGTTATTTCTTCCTGGATTACCCACTGATGATTTGTTACTCGTGCATCACCGTTTGTTGGATTGAAGGATACTTCGTAAACCGTCGTGTCGAATGCCCCAACGATAACTCCGGTCGCCCCATTCATCCCTACCATATGATCTGAGTTGACAATCACGCTGTCCCCTACTTGGTAAGTCGGATTCTCTGCTACGAGCAATCCTTCTGGTATTTCTCCTGAGTCGTCGTGCATCATTTCACCCATACTGGAGCTAGATGCGGTACTGTTCATGTCTGATGAAATAACTTCTATAGATTCAGTTCCTGAAACGGATTCAGAATCTATGTCTCCATTTTGCTCAATAGAGCAGGCAGCCAATACCACTAATGTAGAAAGACTTAGGATACTTTTCATCAATTGGTTCTTCTTCATGTTTCATTACCTCCTCTTCTGACTGTCACAAGATCGCCTTACACCTCATATTTTATTTTTACCCTTCCCAATAGTCAAATGATTCGTCTTCTAATCACTGGGCTATTCCGGATATTTAGGATGGAGGTACCGCAGAAAGAGGGGCAAATCGAGATTTAATCTTCAAGAATTACCAATCATTAATTTTCGTGGCTTGGTTATAAAAAAATCTCCTCTCAATTTTAGAGGATTAAGGGCTATCACCAAAAAACTGCTCACTCTTCTGTTACAGGGTTACTTTCTTTATTTGAACAATAATTTTCTGTTTTCTTCCCACCTAGCATGGTTAGCAGCATTCCGACCATCATAACGGGTACAATTATGCTTATAATAGAGGCCAAACCTACATTCCATTTAGCGATAAATGGTATGGATACGAGAATCAGTATAGGTAGACCACAACGAATAATTATATGATGTAATGGATTATGTTTATGCGTTCTTGGTTTTTTTTTATCTTCATGATGGTTCATAATGTATCTCCTTGCTTTAATTGATTATATGTTTCTGATTTTTATAATAGATGAGTGTGTGGATTTTACGGAGAAAAAAATCCTATCAAGAAGCCAAGAATTATATAAGCTCTTGGTTTTTTGATAGGAATCTTTCGTATCGTAAGCTACCTTTGAGAAAACGCCATACATACGGTTTTAGTCTTTCGTTAACTAGCTTTTCAATATTTTCTTCTTCTGTTGATACTCTTCATCCGATAATTCTCCTTTTGCATACCGCTGATTAAGGATTTCAAGTGCCTCATCCCGACTGTTTGAAGTTGTACCAGCATTACTACCTCCCTGGACTAGTTTCATCACCGCATATACGATGATAACGATTAAGATCACCAGGATGATCATCATGAAAATCCCCCAGCCGCCCATCATGTCATAACCATAATAATTCATCATTTTCCCCACTCCTCTTTCTGTTAATGTTCAGAAATCACTTGTTCCAATTCGCCATGCCAATCATGGTACCAAACTTCCCCGGTAGTGTCATTGACGCTTAGCATCCCGATTACTTTGTCGCCTTCCATGATATGAAAGGTGAAATACCCATAAAACGTATGCCCATCACCCGGAACCGAAAAAGTTTCCCCAAACTGACTCCTCACGAAATCGTCTGCAATTTTGACAGCTTTTGTCCGGTCCACAGTTGCCGTATCCGTTGCGTTCGCATTATAGAGGAAGGAGCCCCCCATCATCATGCTGTATTTCTCGTTCCACATCATGTTAGGCCCCGGCTCGGGGTAGATCTGTCCCGTGTACGGATTGACCAAGATTTCCATTGCCCCTCTTCCGGTGTCTTTCTCTTCCACCGAAACATAGTAATCCGCATCGGTGAAGACAAAAATATCCGCCACTTCGAGGTTATTTCCATAACCCCGCAAATAATTTTCGGCATCCGACAGAACTTGGTCCGGCGTCAATTTCTCACCGCTGCTGTTCTGGTTGCTGTTTACTCTGCTACCCATCATACCGCTGTTGTAATAACCTTGATTAAAAACGACTGTCTCCGTACTTCTTGCGAACAGAAATAACCAAATGCTGTACCCAATCAGTATGGCAATCGCACCCAACAGGATCACACCCCAGACTAATTGATGCTTGTTTTTCATATCCTAGTCTTCTTTCTTCGATACGCATTCAAAGTGATTTCAGGATTGGCGCAGCTTCTTTAGACAGTGTGATAATTACGTTTACTGAGATTAATTGCTCCCTACAGTGCTAATTATAGAATCCTAGATTACCAAACGCTAATTTTAGCGCTTCAATAAGGTGTTGGGATCACTCGTAATTTTAAGTCGGTTTGCACATGGTAGCTGTTCAGCGCTATTTTCTGGTTTTCAAACTATCCCTTTCCCGATTAAGAAAGCGTATACTTAAATTTGAGGGGGACGAATCCTTGGATTATTATGCTAGAGTAGTTGAAAGACTAGAATCCAGAGTAACTTCTACAACATCTTCTATTAAGATAGTAGAAGCATATATACATATGCAGTTGAATGCCGGTGTATCAGAAGAATACCTATCTGATTACTATGCAATCATAGATATTGAGACAGGTAGACTCGATGGCTTGAAAGAAGCACTGAGAATACTGCAATTAGAATTACTAAACTACCACTTGAGTCAGCTGTAGAAGTTGACCTATTATTTAGAAGAAAATCTTTATAATAAAAAGAAGGAGAGAGCCATTAAATATAGCTTTTCTCCTTCTTTTTGTGCTCTTTTATTTTTCTATCTTAAAACCATTTAGGTATTTATCCAAATATATCGGATTTTTTTGTTTCACACAGATAGAATCCTTTCTCAAAGCTTTCAAAATAGAGGAAAAGAGTTCATCCTACCTTCTAGATCCACTCATAATCCCCACAACTTGATTTAAGTGCAACAGTGCTTTCTCCAGGAACGCCTGCTCGGACAAAATACAAACAGAGTGGCCTTCTTGCTGTAAAGCCTCCACCTTTTGCATTTTCAGACTCCTCGGATCTTCTTGGAAAAGATTGGTGTTCGCCTTTCCGACCACAAGGATGGTGGTATCTTTTGTGACGGCTGCTTGCGGCTTTCCCCCTAAGGCAGTGACTAAGGCTTGCGCTTGTTTCCGCGACAACGTATCCAGTTTACCCGTAAATACAATTTTTTCGCCCCGCAACATATTACCGCCTGCCTTTCATCTTAGCTGGAATGATTCTTTTCTCTATTTTACCCTTCTCGGAAGGCCTTTATCAAGGACGATGAGCGAACGTGTATTCTTTGTGCAGAAAAACGTCTTATATTCCTCTCAACCTAACCTCAGACCCATTTTTACTTTAAAAGGGGTGGTAAAATAAAGGGTTTTAATGCACGTTCATTCTGAATAAAGGGTATCTACCCATTAAAGTCCACTAGATTTTACGATTAACAAAAATTCCTCGAGTATAATCTAAAAAATAAACAAATGAGAAAGTTTTTAGAGTATAATCGGAATATATGTATAGAAAGAAAATTATTAGAGTATGTTTGAAATATACTTGGAAATGAGACATATTTCGCTTATGTCGCAGGATTTTAGGAGGAACAGTATGTTTAATCGTCAGAGTTATTTAGATAAATTAATTCAGGCAAAAGACAGCGATTTTGTAAAAGTACTGACTGGGGTCCGACGCTGTGGGAAATCAACCCTTTTAATGCTGTATAAAGACTGGCTGCTGGAGCGTGGAGTCGAAGAAGATCAAGTTATCGAAATCAGTTATGAGAAGATGGAAAATGAACCTTTGAAAGACGGCCACCGCCTTCATGCTTATCTAAGGGAACGGATTCCAGGACAGAAACGGGTGTATCTGCTGATTGATGAAGCGCAGGAAATTCAGGAATGGGCTAAGGTTATAAATAGTCTCAAGGTGACGTTTAATGCGGATATTTACGTAACGGGATCAAACTCCAGTCTTTTTTCTGGAGAATACCTTACGTATTTATCCGGACGGTATATTGAAATAAAGGTCTACCCCTTGTCTTTCCGTGAGTTTTTGGAGTTTAAACAGTACGATTCAATAAACAATCTGGAACAACGTTATCAAGAGTACATCCGCAGCGGATCCTTCCCCGCAGTGAACCTGGTGGAAGACGAAAATTTGATTCGAACAATTAATCAAGGACTCTTTGATTCTATTTTCTCAAGAGATATTATTAGCCGCGGTGAAATAAGAGAAATTGGTGGCTTCTACAAGGTCGCAAAATTTGTATTTGATAATATCGGCAATAGTCTGTCTACCAATAAAATAGCCAATACGTTACGTTCTGAGGGATCAAAAATCAGCCATGATACAGTGGATAATTACTTGATGTTGATGTGTGACGCCTATATTCTTTACCAGTGCAATCGTTATGACATACGCGGGAAAGAGCTCTTAAGAACGAACGGAAAGTATTATATTGTCGACATGGGGTTACGAAATCAATTGATCGGATATAAGTCTTCCAACATGGGCCACGATCTTGAGAACATTGTGTTCTTAGAGTTAATCAGACGAGGATACCAAGTCTTCGTTGGCAAAAACGGGACCGCCGAAATTGATTTCATTGCGGAAAGATCGGATACAAAAATGTATATTCAAGTCTCTCTTTCGGTGATGGACGAGCAGACAAAAGAACGGGAATTTAAAGCTTTTGAAAAAATTACGGACAATTATCCAAAATGGTTGATCACGATGGATCGATTGGATATGTCCCAAAATGGCATCCTACACAAAAATGTTTTTGATTTT
>JBAQWI010000455.1:0-1679 GCA_049298835.1 Oscillospiraceae bacterium | reverse complement strand
GCTTCACCTGCCTGCTTACAATTTACCACCGAGCCAGTGAGATCGCTGACTCGACTTTAGGCTTTTTAACTACCACAGAGAGGCTGTGAAAAATTTAACATATTTACAGTTAGATATTTATAGATGAAAATTCTCGGTTAATGTATCATATTAATTACTTTAAACCTATTTAAGGTATATCTAAAACAATTATCTTACTGTAGAATGTGTATGAGTGAACAATTGACTTTTTTTCCTCTCCCCAAGACTAATGAAAATAACTCTTTAAATTTCAATCAAGGTAAACCCAAGTTAAAACATGCCATTAGAAATCAAATAGAAATCAAAACTGGTTCTTTAGATGATTTATTGCCTAAGATTCATTTAGCAAGAGATGTATGGCGGTATGTTGAAGGGCTAAATTTAAATATAGCATTACAAAAAATCCAATCCATTGAGGGTGATGTGGGACGATCTGCGATTGATCCCAAAATTCTTTTAGCCCTTTGGCTGTACGCCGTTTTAGAAGGTATAGGAAGCGCAAGATTGTTGGCTGAATATTGCACGATGCACGATGCTTTTAAGTGGATTTGTGGTGGTATAAACATTAATTATCATACTCTCTCAGATTTTAGGTCATTAAACGTAGAACTGTTCGACGGCTTGCTAACGGAAAGCGTAGCTATACTTGCGCATAATAATTTGATCTCACTAGAGGCTGTTTCTCAAGATGGCATGCGAGTCCGAGCCTATGCTGGGAGTTCTTCTTTTCGACGTAAAGCCTCTCTTAAGTTCAATCTTGATTTAGCTCAGATGCTAGTTGCAGATTTAATGGAAGAAGCTCGAAAAAATCCAGGTGCATGCAGAACAAGGATGCAAGCAGCACAGGAGAGAGCTGCAAAAGAAACAGAGAATAAACTTAAGAATGCCATAAAAGAATTAAATGAAACTCGGAAAAGCAAAATACGATCGGGCAAAAAAGAATTAAGAGAAGTCAAAGAAGAAGAACTAGAGAAAACTCGGGCGTCTACTACGGATCCGGATGCAAGAGTAATGAAGATGGCAGGTGGTGGGTTCCGACCAGCATACAATGTCCAATTTGCCACTACAAATAAAGGAAAAGCGATTATTGGTGTAGATGTTACAAAAAGCGGATCCGATCAAAAGCAGACGATAGGGATGATTGAACAAGTAGAAAAACGCTACAATCAAATTCCAAAAAAATGGCTTCAAGATGCTGGTTTTAAAAATCAATCTGAAATGGAAAAAATAGTAAAAAGATACAAAACCTGTGAAATTTATATGCCTGTTAAGGAAGCTAAAAATGAAAACGATACAATGAGAGAATTGCGCGAGCGTATGGAAACAGATGAAGCAAAAACGACTTATAAAGAACGAGCAGCAACAGCAGAGTATGTAAATGCATTGGCTCGGAATCGTGGAATGCAACAATTTTGTGTAAGAGGGCTAACTAAAGTGAAGAACGTGGCCCTTATGTTTGCTTTAGCTCATAACATGTACTTAGCTTTGGTTGTGATTTGAGATTAATATGACAATGAAATGGTAAAAAGGATTTTTTAGAGAGAAAAAGAATTTTTAGTTAAATCCCAATCCAAGATTAGTCCTGGATTAAATTTTGAAAAACTCAAATAGACAACCTAAAGAGACGGTGAAGTTTAATTTTTTCACAGCCTCAGAGC
>JBAQWI010000454.1:0-15195 GCA_049298835.1 Oscillospiraceae bacterium | reverse complement strand
ATTTATACCAGCTAATAGCAGTACCAATGCATATCCAATATCTTTCCACGCTTGCACTACCATGATTGCTGGGAGGGCAATATTAGGATTTTGTAGCCATGGCACTTTTCCCAAACCCAGGCTCATTAAAATTGAATTAAAGAGTCCGTCATCATAGCCATAAAGGAATTTCCAAAGCATACAAGCCGCAACCATTGAACTTATAACAGGAAGAAAATACGCTCCTCGGTAGAACCCTTTTCCTCTTGACACTGCGTGTATCATAGCCGCTAATAGCAAGCCAATTACTACAGTAAGCAACAGTGAGCCAAATGTAAAATACACTGTATTCCACAAAGCTTCCCAAAAATCAGGAGATTTTAAAACGTAAGTATAGTTTTGAAATCCTACAAAGTCAAAAATATTCTGAAAAGGGTTCCAGTTAAAGAAGCTTGCAACAAACCCATATATAGTTGGAAAAATAATAAAAACGGAATACATGAAAACCACAAAACCCATTGTCCATCCAATAAGCGCTCGTCGCCCTGGTTGCTTGTTAATAGAAACTGTATTTTTAGATTTTCTCACCAAAATCACCTCTAAACCAGATTTTGCATTAATAGAAATGCTCTCCATCCATTCCGTCATTGAAACAAATGGAGAGCATCCTTAAAAAGCAATTAAATACTATTATTTGTTAAGCTCAGCAAAATATTTATACTTATCTTCAATGGATTTATAAGTAAATTTATTTTTAGCTGTATCAGCCATTAAATCTTTTTCAACCTTTGGAATAACATTTTTTGCATCTTTACCGTTAATGAAGATGTCACTACCAGCAGCTCTTAGCGCTTTTTGTCTTGCCTCGTCAGTAGGAATAACACCAGTATAAACAAGTCTGTCATCTACTTGGCCCATTTTAACCAAGTTTTCATAGTCATTTAAACGCGCATCAGATTTTAGGTTTTGTTTTCCAGGTATAGCACTCAAACGCAATGCGTTATTTAAATATGTCTCATTTTCGCATAGGAAGTATTTAAAGAAGTCAAATGAAACTGCAGCCTTTTTATCGTCTTTTGAAGCAACTGACATTGTCCATTCATTACTCTTATTACCATATGCTGGAGGAGCGTTGCCATCTTGAGTTGGCATTAAAAAGTATCCCCAGTCAATTTCAGGATAAGTGTCGTTAACATATCCAGCAAGCCAGTTTCTCTGATAAATCATTGCCACTTGACCGTGACCAAACTGATCTTCACAGTCTCCGTCTGAGTACATCATAAACTTATGCTCATCTTTCAAGCTTTTGATAAATGAGATATTTTCATACATTACATCATTATTTAGATCCCATGTAAACATATCATCTTTAAAAAGAGGTTGTCCTTTTTGATAGTTAAGGTCAGTTACAAATGCTTCAAATGCATGGTCAGTAGAGAAGCCGTATTGTGTAACATTACCTTTGGCATCTGCTTTTGTAAGCTTCTTACCATTTTCAATAAATTTATCCCATGTTTTTGGAATATCTTTTTCAGTCAAACCAGCATCTGCCCACATTTTTTTGTTGTAATAAATACCGCCACCAAATGTTGAACCGAGTGGTACAGAATAATATTTTCCATCTACAACCAATTCTTCAATTGCAGGAAAATCTGCTTTTAACTCGCCCATAGGGAAAACATCTGCAGGAAGTTCACGTGAAAATTGTTTAAGATTGTTTACAAATGCTTCATGTGCTCTGTAGATATCTGGACCTGCACCGCTACTAAGAGTTAATGGCAATTTGGTCCAATAATCACTCCAAGGTTGTGTAACAATTTTAAATGATACATTATCGTGAATTTTTGAATATTTGTCTGTAGCTTCTTTGTAGAACGGCTCAATTTCTGGGTCAGTCCAAATTGTAAGCTCAATTTTCTTGCCTTCATTTACTGGAGCATTCAAGTCATATTTAAGATTTTCTCCTATAAGCTTTTGAGTGGTTGGAGACGCTGATGAGTTTTCACCAGAACTAGATGAATCACTACCTTTTTTGCATGATGTAAACAACATCATACAAGAAATTGCTACTACAAGAATGCGACTTGTTTTTTTCATGATTTTTACCTCCATTATTAATTAGTATACTTCTTTTGATGTACTGAAAAACGAAATACATAAACGTAGAAAACAAACAAATTATGGAAAACCTAAAATTACAAACTCCGTTTCTCCTATTATGCTTATTGTTTTTTTGTTTATGACCACCTTAATTAAAACACAAACAATTTAGATATAATACTTTTTAATATGCATATTGTACATGATTATTAGCAAAAATACTTTTGTATTGTTTGTTTTTACTGTCTAAATTATATCACTAAAAAAATATGGTGTAAAATAATAAAACTGAAATAATTATAAATTTCCGACATTGTTGTGTAATTTAATTAATTTTATTAATCAAATTTTTGAATTTTGTGTTAATCATATACAAACTCACTATATTATAATTTTTAATTATTTTCAGATAGAAGATTTAGGAGCGATAAACGCAACTTAGCTGGAGTTTGCCCCTCTAGTTTTTTGGTTACGGTGCAAAAGTAGTTTTCATTACTAAAACCAACCATATCTGCAATATCTGCAATGCTTAAATCCGAATCAAGCATAAGCTTTTTTGCTTTTTCTATTCTAAACTTATTTAAAAACTCTACTAGTTTTACTCCTGTTTCCTTTTTAAATATTTTGCTTGCGTATTCAGGGTTTAGCCAAGTATTTTCACAAATTTCGTTAACCGTTAGTTTTTTGTAATAATTTTTATCTATATATGTTTTTATCTGGTCAACAATATATAGTTTATTTGACATATCAGTTTTGTCGTTGTTTGTTTGCATCAAAATCAGTTCAAATATTTCAATAAAAGATATTTTAGCAGATAACTGCCAGTATCTATCCCCTCGCATAAATGCTTTGTACATCATACGAAATAAATACTCAATGGCATCGGAGTTTTTGATTGAAATAAATTCTGGAAGACTGTAACCACCCTCAAATACTGGTACTTCTCTTAAATGTTCCTTAAATTGTAATTCAGACTCAAACAGCGTTACGTATTTTTCCATATTGTTGTAAAAGTCAAAAAGCCACTCACAGTCGGGACGATAAAAAAAGTCAAAGTGGCACCAGTAAAGTTCTCCAGACATAATATCGTCTACCCAAAATATATGAGGCTTATTCGGTGGTATTGTTACAAGGTCGCCCGAGCGTATTTTATAATACTTACCGTCTATTGTAATATTTGCTGTTCCAGTAAAACAATACAAAAACTGATGATCATATATTTTTCTAGGCATATTCTTCCATGAATCACGCCTTTGCAACCCCACTTCCCTTATATATGGGCATAGCTCATGGAACTTATATTCTTTTTCCATAATGTTTCACGGCCTTTCTATATAGTATACTGTAACTAAACAGTATACTATATTTTATATATTTTCAACTGCAATTATTATTTTTATATTCGTTATCACCGTTTTTCATAGTATGATGCTAAAAAATGTTACTTGCAATATAGCCACCAATCACACCCCTAACTTGTGGGATTGTTATTGGTGGCTATGTAAAGAATGCCCTAGTAGTAGGCTATTTATTTTTCTTGAATATTTTTAAATTAGATTCCATTAGTATAACCGAATTTAATATGATAAGTCCGCCTATCACAATATTTATGGTGAGTGGCTCTAGCCCGAACACTACTGAAAACAAACTGCCAAACAGACCTTCCGTACTAAGTATGATACCTGCTTTTGATGGGTTTGTATGCTGTTGTGCTTTTGTCTGTATAAAGTAGCACAAGCAAGTTGAAAAAATTGCGAGATATAATATTGGTAACAAGCCTTTTGATATCACTTGCATATCTATTGTATCAATATCAAACAGCAAAAGCGTTGCAATGGATATTATTGCAGCAACGAAAAGTTGCATAAATGCAAGCAACTTTGCATTAAGGTTTTTTCCAAATATACCAAGATAGGCAATGTGCATCGCAAAACACAATGCACAAAACAGGGTCATCACATCACCCATTCCCAATGAAAAGCCACTGCCATCAAATTTTAAAGTAAGAATGCCTATGCCTATTAGTGTTGTAAATGCTAATATATATGTTTTCAACCCTGGGCTTTTGCGACTTATAATCCATACTATAAACGGCACCATAACAACATTTGTAGCTGTTAAAAAGGCACTGTTTGAAACGTTGGTATGAGCTTGTCCAAAAGTCTGTGAATAAAATCCTAAGAATAGTATTCCACCAGCTACAGAGCCGTGCAAAATCGTCTTTTTATCTATCTGTTTTAATTCTTTTAAGCAAAAAATCAGTAGAGTAACTGCCGCTATCGTAAAACGAAGTGCCATAATTAGCGAAGTACCCATTCCAGATTTTATAGCATATTCCGTGGCGATAAAACCTGTTCCCCAGATTATTGCCACAAGTACAAGTGACAAATCTGCTGTACTTATAAGCTTGTTTTTTTTCATCAACTATCCTCCAACGAGAAAATTTTTAGCATAACGCAAGTCCCACGTCAATAGGAGGTGGGCACATTATTTATCCCATCCAGCAAAGATACAATCTACCGCTGAAACTTGTGTTAGTTAAAGTGAATTTTAATTAAACCCTTTTATAATGTTGTCCCACGAAAAAGTTTTATCTGAAAGCGAGTGATATCTAAAGTCTGCCTGTGTGTTGTCATAGGCAGCACCTACAGCAAGGACTTGCATTCCTGCCGCTTTGCCAGATTGTACTCCTGCTTGAGCATCCTCTACCACAAGACATTCCTTAGGCTCGCAACAAGAAAGGTTGCCTGCTTTTAAAAACACTTCTGGATGTGGTTTTGAATTTGTAATATCAAGTCCACTTACTACAACCTTCATATACTTACCCAAATTCGTTTTTTCAAGAATAAATGGGGCATTTTTGCTTGAGGAACCCACTGCGATTGTTATTCCATTGGTTTTTAAATATTCAAGTGTATCAATTACTCCATCAAGTATGCAGGAACTATCAAGATTTTGTTCTAAAAACATCTTGTACCTATCGTTTTTGCTGGTCGCAAGTTCTAGCTTTTCGCTCTCTGAAAAGTTTCTGTCACATTTTTGGAGCACTACTTCAAGTGACTCCATTCTGCTGACACCACGCTGACGCATATTGTCATTGTGGTCAAAGGGCACTCCTAGCTCATCAGCTATTTTTTTCCATGCAAGATAATGATATTCGTCCGTTGATACCAAAACGCCGTCCAAGTCAAAAATTACACATTTAAGCATATTGCCCTCCTATTATTGCAAAGTAAAATTATAAAGTCTTACTTCATTTTAGAATACTTTTCTTTTCCACGAACCTTATACATAACAGTTTCTTTTGCGTCCTCAAGGATTATAGTAACATCATTATCTTTTACAGTGATACGCATTGGACTTCCCTTCCAACAAATAGAGTAATTAACCTCACTCCAATTTTGGGGTAAGTGTGGGGTAAATACCAACCCACCGTCATTGTCAATGCTCATTCCACAATATCCAAGCGTTACACACTGCCAAGTTCCACCTGCGGATGCTGCGTGTATTCCCTCTTTGGTGTTGCGTTGATTGTTTGTAATATCAACATATGCAGAGCGTTCAAGATATGAGTACGCCCTTTTGCTATCTCCAACACGCAACCCCATTAATGCGTGAATTGATGGAGAAAGTGACGAGCGATGAAGTGTACGTTTTTCGTAATAGTCAAAGTTAATACGCTGTGTTTCTAGGTCAAACTCATATTCCATTAAGAACATAAGCATTATCACGTCTGCTTGCTTTAAAATACAACGTTGCTCTTTTGGAAAACTTTCAAGCTTCTTTGGCAAAACAGGCATTCCATTTTTGTCCCATTCTTCAATAACGGCATCTTCAAGTTTAAAATAATTGTCAAACTGCTCTATAAGACCAGTTTTGTTTCTGACATATATCTTTTGTGCTTTTTCCTCCCAGTCTTGGAGTTCTTCTTCTGAAAGGAATATTTTTTCTTTGAGTTTACTATAAATTTGTGGCTTTTGTGTTTTATAAGAACTTAAAACTTCCAAAGCCTTTGTAATATTCCATTTTGCAAGGTGGTTGGTATATGCGTTATTGTTAACAGGTTCGTGCCATTCGTCGGGTCCTGTTACTTTGTGTATCTCATAGCGATTTTCATTTTCGTTAAGTTCAAGTCTTGATACCCAAAATCTTGCCGTTTCTACAAATATCTCAATGCCTATGTTATCGAAAAACTCGGTGTCGCCTGTAATCGTTGCATACTTCATTGCGCCATAGGCAACAGCGGCGGTTACGTGGTGCTCATAGTCTGCAACATAGCATCGTTCGCATGAACCGTCAGGTTCGATGGTCCACGATGGACATTCTTCATCTCCTGTGTCTGCCGATTCCCAAGGATATTTTGCACCTAAGTAGCCATTGTTTTTAGCGTTTTCTCTTGCTTTATCCAATAAAAGATAACGATACTCAACAAGATTTCTTGCTACTTTGGGAAAAACATAATCAAAAAATGGAAGGATAAACAGTTCTGTATCCCAGAAAGCGTGACCGCCATATTCCTCGCCATGTATCAGTTTTGCACCTATATTGGTACGGTTATCGTTTGGATTGGGTGTGCTCATAAGGTGAAACACGTTAAATCTTAATGCCTTTTGCAAACTGTCGTCACCTTTTATGATAATGTCGCCCATATCCCAAAGTTTTTTATATTCTTCGATATGCTCGTCTAGTTCTTTGTCAAACCCTTTTTCAAATATAGCTCGAATCTCTTTCTCAGTAGCCTCTTTCACATCAGAAAAATCTTTTTCGCTAGTAACAGCTGCATATTTCTCAATTGTAATTGTCTGGGCTTCTTTTGCCTTTACATCAAGAAATTCGCTTGCAAGCTCACCAAACTTTTTAAAGCAACGACTTTTGAGTATATCATTATTATTTTCATCAAGTATTTTTACTGCGGTACCAGTTCCCACCGATAGCTTTAAATCACGGGTTTCACTTTGAACATAAATGCCAAATTCAGAAAAATCGGTTACTTGCGTGGTGTTAAGGTGTTTTACTCTAAAGCGTGGAAAATCAATAAAATTAGTAACGGTAGCATCTATGATGTTTTCAAACTCAATGATTCCGCTGTAGTTAAGCGGTGTGAGATAGACTCTGAACGCACCACATTTTGGACTTTTACGACTTAAAAACTTCAATATTTCCACTTTTGTTTTTCTGCCGTCATAGGCTTCACAAATATAGTGTTTTGCTACAATGCCATTTTTCATATCTAGCACACGAATATATTCGGTAACACTTTTGCCACTTTCAACGCCTATAGGGTCACACTCAAAGTACATTTTAAGCTTGCACCAATCAGGGGTATTGCAAAGCTCACGCTGAAATGCTTCACTGCGGTCAAAAACTCCGTGTACATAGTTTGCAGGCAGTGTGTTTCTTACATCTCCTTCTTCGTGGCTTGCACGGTTGCCCATACTGCCACTGGCTAGACAGAAGATAGATTCATACGCTGAGTTTTCTCTAGGGTTATAGCTTTCTTCCGCTACCAACCACTCGTCCGATGATAAAATATTTTTAATCTTACTTGAAAATTTATCTCTTAAAGCCATATTAATCCCCTTTCTATTCTACTGTTTTACCATAATCAAGTGTTTTTCTTGCATTTTCTATAACGTTGCTTTGCATTGTGACAGGAACTATTGAAAATGAGAAATCAAATCGGATTGGAAACGCTTTGTATTGATCCATTGCTTTTGGTCCGCAAGCTCCACTGCCAAGTCCTGAGTTTATCATATCGTAATTTACACTTAGGTAATCCTCAGCCTTTAAATCGCAGTTATGAGTGCAAGAGTTTAATTGTTCATCTTCAACGTCACGAGCACTAAAATCTTTTGCTACAGTTGAGCCGATTGAAATACCAGCCTCTTTATCGCAAAGCAATGCCCATTTTACACCTGTACGGTTTCCGTTTTCCTGTGGACAAGGATAAGGCGTTTGCATTTTATTGTAATCCATACTGTATATCCCGTATTTTGCATTTTCCTTACTGTCGCAGTAACATTCACCATCACCAAATCCACAGAATGTAACCTGTGAAAGTTCTTTAGGCAACTGCATTGTTGTACCTATTTTAGGAAGCTCTGATGGAAATTTTCCGTCAAAGTCACCCATAAATTGCACCTTAACATAGCCGTCTGATGATATTTTATATGTTATTGTTACGTTTGTTCCCCAAGCCATAGCCTGTGGCGCAAAGCGTCCTTTTATCGTAATATTAGTGGTGTTCTCTGTATTTACGATGTCAGCAGAGTAAACTGTCATACTCATTGAATGTAGGTGGTTCTTGTTCCATTCCTCACGGTTTATGACATCGTTGTCGGTGTATGCACGATAGTAGTTCAATATCGGACCTTTTTGAATTAACAACTTGCTGTTTTTATAATAGTCATAAATCCTCGCGTCAACAAGAGAAATATAAAAAGCAAAGTCATTTCCGCTTACATAAATTCTATGGTCTTTCATAATCGCTTGTGCAGGTGAAATGTTTTCAATTTTCAAGGATTCATAGTCACATAAAACTTCACGGTGTGTTCCAATTATCTCGCCTTTTTTGCACCAAGCAGTGTCGGTGTCGAGAACAAAATCTATATCCAAAGTAACGAGTTGATTGCAAATATAATTTTTCAACTCACGCTCGAGTGAAACAATCTTAACGTCATGTGGCATAAATTTCGGTAAACTCACTTCAAATTTTTCTGTAACTTGATTGTCACTCGTTATGGTGCAGAACATTTTAACATCATCAAAAGTAAGAAAATCAAAGCGATTTTTTATTTTTGCACTCATAGTGCTTTTATCAAACAAAATTATATGTGCGTTTTCTATTACTTTTTTATATTCGTAAAACCCTGGGGTAGGCGTGTTGTCTGACATTAGCAATCCATCCAAACAGAAATTGCCATTGTGGAATTTTTCTCCAAATTCCCCACCAAATTTATATTCAACCTTGCCATCTTCTCTTTTTTTATATACCCCGTGGTCGCGCAATTCCCAAATAAATATACCCTGAATTCTCTCGCTGTTTTCAGAAACCTCAAAATATTCTTTTAAACTTCCAGGACCATTACCCATTGCATGAGCAAACTCGCAATGTATATGAGGACGTTTTGGAGAAACTTGAGTATCTATCTCCTTTAGTCTGCCAACTGTTGAATACATCGTACTGCTAACATCCATCAACTCATTTTTAAAGTCTTCTTGATAATGAATCGGCCTTGTTGGTTCATTTTGCTTACACCAGTGATACATCGCTCTGAAGTTATCACCAAAATACGATTCGTTTCCAAGTGACCACATAATAACGCAAGCATAATTTCGGTCACGTTCCACCATTCTCTCTACGCGGTCAATATATGCCTGTTCCCATTCAGGATCAGAACAAAGTCTTGCAGGTTGCTCTACTATTTCAAAGCCATGCGTTTCAAGGTCGCATTCATCCATTACATAAAGACCGAGTTCGTTACATATCTCATATGTAAACGGATTATTGGGGTAGTGTGATGTTCTTACCGCATTCATACCCGCTTGCTTCATAAGTATAAAGTCTGCATAGGTGTCTTCAAAAGTTACCGCTCTGCCCTTTTTAGAATTGTATTCGTGGCGATTGACACCTTTCATCAGTATTCGTTGACCATTGAGAAGGAGTGTTCCCTCCTTAATCTCAATATGCCTAAACCCAATTTTTTGAGATACAACTTCACAAACGTTACCTTTTTGGTCATATACTAGGGCTAAAACGGTGTAAAGATTTGGGGTTTCTGCAGTCCATGGTAGTGTGTTTGGTATTTTAAGAACGCTTTTTTGATTAACTGCAACGTTTTCAAACTCTGTTTTCAGTTCGTCACCTTGCAAAACCTTGATATTCACTGTGCAATTTGAAGAAACCAAAGGCATCACATTTAGTATGCCTTCCGCTGATATAATGTCAAAATCAGGGTCTAAAATGAGGTTTTCAATGTGCTCATTTTTTCTTTCGATAAGATATACAGCCCTAATAATACCGCCTAGCCACAGCATATCCTGATCTTCCAGATAAGTCCCATCACAAAATTGATATACTACCACACAAACAGTATTGTCACCAATTTTTACATGGTTTGTAATATTAAATTCGCTTGGCATACGGCTTCCCTGTGAATAGCCAACCATTTCGCCATTTATATAGAGGTGAAATGCACTCTCTACTCCTTCAAAACGAATAGAAAGATCTTGGATCATATTTTCTGTTACTGTAAACTGTCTTTTATAAACCCCCGTTTCGTTTTCTGCTGGAATAAAAGGAGGATCTACTGGAAATGGATACCATAGATCAGTGTATATAAACTTTCCGTATCCTGCATATTGCCAGTTTAGTGGTACTTCTATCTTTTCAAAGCCACATTGCGAATCCATTACCTCTTTGGTAACGTCAAAAGGTGTAGAGAACCATTTAAAATCCCATTGACCATTTAACATCGTGATACGGTTAGATTTATTTATACAGCAGGTTTTTGCGCTTATTTCATCCGAAAACGGGACAAAATGAGTTCTAGAGGGTTTTCTATTACGCATTAAAACCGTATGGTTAGAGAAATCAAACCTTTTTAAGCTAAACATTTTGAGCTCCATTCTGCCGCCGTGCTACGGCTCTAAAATTTAATAAAACAGTTCTTTTTTACATAAAAAAGTAGTTATAAAAAGTATAAAAAATTGTAATTTTGTTATTAATAATACTTTTAATTTTTCAATATTAATTGTCAACAAAGCACTAAATTTGCTATAGACAAAGTATATCATAGGTTTTTTTAGCTGTAAAATAATATTTGTAGAATTGTTATAAAAAATAGACATTTTTAGAATTTTTACCTATGTGCATATTGCCCTTAATTTTTAATAACATTATACTTTGTTCACCGAAAACGAAAGAAATTTGACCTTTTGGTCTTGCATCTTTTTTCAAGTAACCACTGTAATTATACCCACTAGTATTAGAATAACCACTGCTATAGTTGCTACTAAAATTAAAAAAATAACTGTTGTAGAAATTATATTCTTAAAGTTTTTTCATCTGTTTTTATTTTAAAAAAGGCGCAAAACAAGGCAAACTCCGACACTTACTTACGGAGTTTGCCCTAGCATAGAGCTTCTATTAAAAAAAGAACCTATTCTTCGCACTCATTTCCCTCCAAAATATGCTTTGCCAAAAACGCTCCACATATCCACGTCACAAGGAGTGTAACCACAGACAAAGTTGCTGTAATCATACCAAACCTCATTGCAACAAAGCTGTAATTCCAATAATAATCATAGAGCAAAAAGCCATTACGTTTGTTTATTGCTTGCACAATCAGCTCAAAGTAATGCTTCAAGTCCAAAATATTATCGTTTGGCAAAATTGAGGCAGGCAAATATAGATGAAACAACACTAGTTTCAGCAAAAATAACGCTACTACAATGCAAACGAACACAATGCCCATATGAATGAGCGCACTTTTCTTGTCGTCGCCCTTGTAAAATCTATATGCCTTTGCGATGTGTGGAACCATAATCCAAATTAAGGTGATGATAGTCAATATGCCTACAAAAAACAGCGTGATTTTAGGCGCTTGCCCGATTATCGTGTTGCTATCGTTATAGTTGCTCATGGTATCGGGCATCGGTTGTTTCCCTAACTTTTGGGTAATTTCGTCCACAACACTATCAATGAATTTTGTTTGCTTTTTTACATATAGCATATGGATTGGCAGTTTTTCGTACTCGCTTATCGACTTATAAGGCAGATAAACAGTATCCAATCCGTTAGAAGAAATCCTGCTCATAATTGCTTCGTCGGAGCGATAGACTCCGCAAATACTGTGGGTTTCGCCATTGACTGTAATGCTTTTGCCTACAACATCTTCACTGCGAAAAAACTTCACAGCAAGCTTGTCGCTAATTACAACAAATTCGTTTTGCAGAGGTGAGGGTTCTATAAAAAAGTAGTTTCCCCTGATGATGTCAACGGGCATAATTTGAGCATAATTTCCATCTGTAGCCCTTAAATTTACAGAGATATTTTGAGTTGACAATTCACTGCTTATCATTGCTTTTGAAACGCTTACCCCTGTTGCATTGTCAAGAAATTCTGAAATTTCGTCAAAGTTTAAATTCAATCCACGCTCACTACGCAATTCAATTGCATAAGGCAATGTGCTTTTGGTCTGCTTGGCAATGCTAATTTGAATACAAAGCAAACAAGCTGTAATCAATGATAAAATCATTACAGGGATTGCATTTTTTATGATACTGCGTCTGTCCATTTAATTCACCACACTCACAACAGCGCCCTCAGAAATTGGCTTTGATGCATACTGCACAATTTTTGACTGCCAATATAATTCATCACCATTGATTGCGGCATAGAGATTATTTTTATCAATAACCTCTACTTTCACCTCTCTAATTGCAGTTTCTTCTGAAAATAATCCTTGCTTTTTTTCCAGTGTTTGTACTGCAAATTTTCCACCTTGCTTTTCAATGATACAGGATAATGGGACTATCATTCTATGATTTTCACTTGCATTTACAAGTGAAATTTTAGGTATTGTGGTTTCTTTTAGTTTAACATCCTCTTGAAATTCAGCAGTGAAATTCCATTTATTCGTTTTATTATCAAATTTCTTTTTGGAAATTAAAGCAGCAACTTGTTCTGCCTGTGAGTACTTTCCCTTGATAATATCCACAGCTACAGTAACTTCGCTGTTAATTGCATAGATATCGCCCTCTTGCAAATCCATTTCCCACTCAATACAAGGCTTTGATTTTTCTGACAGAATATAAAACAGCTGTTGCCCTGCAACAATGCTATCTCCAGCTTTTGCGTTTAATCCCATTACCGTTCCGCTCCCAGTCGCTATGACTTTTCCGTCTTTGGGGTAGCTTTGCTTTTGGGTTTCAATCTCGAGCTTTGCAATAGAAAGCTGTGCTAATAGTTCAGATTTTTGCTGTTCACTTAAAACTGGTTGTTCTTTCAGTTGATTTTCAAGTCGCATAACAGCAAGCTCTAGTTGCTCTTGCCTAAATGCAGAGATATCCGTCTCGTTTCTTATGAAATGTGCAAGCTCATCTTGTGCCGTTTCAAGCTGTGTCGAAATTGCACTTTCCTTTGCATGGGTAAGGTAATAATAGTCTAAATCCTCTTGTAATGAGGCAATTAAAAGCCGTTGCTTATCAAGCTCATTGGCTGGTTTTGCGTCTGCAATCATTTTTGAAAGGTCGTCCCTTGCAACCTTGACTTTTAACCTTAAATCACTGCTATTGTCTTCTGAAACGTCAAACGCATCCTGTTGGTTTTTGAGCTGTGCAACAGCAAGGTTAAGCTTTTTTAATTGTATTGCGTTTTCATCAGGGGTTCGCCTGGTGTGCATGGAAAGCTCGTGCTGTGCAATGTTAAGCTGTGCTTGAGTTTCAGCTCGCTCGCCCTCATTTTTTGCAGAGGGTTCTGGATTAAGCTGATTTTCAATCTTTATTACCCCAAGTTCAAGCCTTTTTGTGGCAAGTTGCTCATTTGTGATATCTACACCAAAAAGAGTATCTCCCTTTGAAATAGCGCTATTATTTTGGGCAAATACTTCTTTTACTTTCCAATCCCCCTCTGCAACAAGCTCGGTTTTATTGGTATATCCCACCTTACCAGTTACATTGGCGGTTGTCGAAAGTGTGCCACCGTCGATTGTATAGACCTCTACCTCAGGCAGAAGTTTTGTGTAAATGCTCCTTGAAATTGCGGTCGAGAGAATTAAAAATGCAAGTAACCAAACAGAAATTTTTATTATCATTTTTTTCTTGTTAGTCATCAAAGCACGCCTTTCTATTGTGGGTTAGGAAATTTTTATTTTATCTTATAAGAGTTGCATATTATACAACCCCCGGTGATAATTAAAATTTGTATGTAAATTACGGGTGATTGATAATCGCCCCTACAATTTTATCCATATTATTTTAAATTCGAGAATGAAATACCCTCAACCAGTTCCTTTTCAAAAAATATAAACAGCAACGTTACAGGTATCATTGCAAGGACACCGCAAGCAAATGATAAGCTCATATTCGAGCTCATTGATTGTGCCAAAAAGATAGAAAGAGGATACTGTCGTTGGTCTTTTAGGAATACAAGGGGTTGCTCAACCATGTTCCAGTTATCAATAAATGAGAGGATAACGAGTGAAATAATGCCACTCATATTGCGTGGTACAACAATTTTAAATAACAGCTGCAATTGTCCTGCACCATCTAGCTTTGCTGCCTCAATTAACTCGTTTGGCATTGTAGAAATAACCTGTCGCATTAAAAACACCCCAAATGGTGAGAAGATTGCAGGCAGTATGACTGCCCAGTAGCTGCCAATTAACCCCATTTTATCAAGCACAATATAGTTAGAAACTAAGGTTACTTGATAGGGCATCATCATTAAAATAATGATGATGAAGAAAATGCTGTCACGAAATTTAAACTCAAATTTTGCAAAGGCATAGCCTCCTAAGCAGGAAATAAAAACCTGTCCAAACACGATTACTAAGGTCATACCAAGCGAGTTCCAAAACTTTAACAGATAGTCTGGTCTACGAAAAAGCATCTGATAATAGCCATCAAGGGATATCCTGTCAAGAATAATATGTAGCATGGTACTTCCACCCTCTTGATAAATCGAGGCGTAATACCGGTTGATTTCATTTGCCGACATAAAAGAGTTGGTGATGGTATAGACAATTGGCAACAGGACAAATAATGCAAAAAATGACAAGAAAGCGTATCGTGAGATAGAATATTTTTTATTCTTCACAGTTGAACGTCACCTGCCTTTTTGCGTATCTTGAACAGGATAAAAATAAATGCGAATATGACTAAAAATATCAGCAATGCCGCAACCGACAGTCGCTGATAGTTTAAATTTGAAAAGTTATTGTTCATGAAGTGTTGCAACATATAGATGCTCTTATGGGGCATATTTCCGCTGATTAGGAACGCCTCACGAAAGCATTTAAAGGAATTTACAATTGAAATTACAAAGACAAAAAAGAAGGTCGGCGCCATAATTGGAATGGTTACCTGTTGGAATGCTTGTCGTTTGGTTGCACC
>JBAQWI010000453.1:0-6701 GCA_049298835.1 Oscillospiraceae bacterium | reverse complement strand
ATTCTGGGTATCGTCTCTACTAGACAAGTATGATTCATTTTCAAGTATCTCTTCCAATAACTTAAACGTAATATCGTCAATTGGGACAATATCATTTCTGTTTACATCAAAGAAGTATCCGTTATTGGGAGAACGCAACAAATGGATAAATGGTTTTTCAGTTTTCATGATATACACCGTCTTTCATTTTACATAAAATAAAATTTGTTTTTATCTAGGTTAAAAACTTAGCCGTAATTAGCAATTTAATAAATGAGTCATAGGTATTTTTTTATTTTGTACTTTTAATCACTTCCATTATATTTCTTTTGATATATAGCTGTACAATTATTATTTTAATTATCATTAAACATTTATACGTAAATGTAAACAGATAATTTAAAAATCAAATATGTTTTTTTGTGCGATATTTATATCATACATGAAAATATTATAAATGCAAGCGCTTTTTGTAATATTATGTAATATTATGTATTATTGTAAATTGTATTGCTTGATTTGCATTAATGTTACAATTTAACATTATTAACCATTACTGTTTTTTCCTATTGTATAATATAGTTTAAGTTATAGTTAATAGGTAAGTATCAAATAACACCCACCTGTACAAAAACTGCTGTCTTCAATTTTGAAAACAGCAGTTTTATCTTTTATATTCACTTATTATTTTTTCATCATGGAACATGTATGCCTAAGCAGTGCTTTTGGTTAAATAGCAATTATATTAAGAAACAAATAGAAAAAAGTTAAATACAACACAAAAACACCAAGATGCTTGACATCTTAGTGAGGATATGGTATATTTAACCTAATATTAGTGGGGAGTATAAGAAATACTCCCCCATAGATAATGATTTCGCTAAAAACCATTATCCGCCTTAACGATGAACAAACATCAGCAAGGACTATGAGAGAGTACGTTTCCTATGGTTGCAATAGTACCATAGTTTAACATAAACTGTCAAGTGCCTTTCGTTGATGTGTGGAAGCTTCACGAAAGGTGCTTGTTTTTTTCTGCTGATTAATCCTAAGAAGGATTTTTCATATAAATAATTCCCGTATCTTGACAAACAATAAGCCAAGACCAATATTTGAAATTGAAGTTCAAATACTCGTGTCGAATTACTGACTTATTTATGGACTACAGTGAGGGTAATACATTAAATCGAGCGGTACGTTAGTTACGGAACTTCGCCATGATGTTTAATGAAATACGGTCTTGAGATAGGCTAGGAATTAAGTAACCTAAACAATAGTAGTCGTTTTAAAAATAAGAAATGCACTAAGTTCATTCCAATTGGAGCGAACTTAGTGGATTACTTGGTGCTGGTGACCGGAATCGAACCGGTACGAAGAATTAACCTCACAGGATTTTAAGTCCTGGGCGTCTGCCAGTTCCGCCACACCAGCAACTCTAAATTAGAGTGCTTAATTATATTACTATATCTTTAAAGGTTTGTCAAGGTTTTAGTTAAAAAACGAATAGGGAATATGCAATTAAAGGATTTGATAGTTAGTAGCGAGAAATGGCACAGCTGTAAAGTTTAGGCTTGAGTTAATTAATCAATAAGAACTTCCTTTCATATTTGGATTTTCGCCTGAAAGGAAGTTCTATATTTTATTTTTTACAAAATTTTATACGGTCTGTTTTGCTACTGTTTTTTCTTATTGCTTGCGTTAGGAGTTTCTTTTATAGCGTCCTTTTGGGACTTACCTTGTGCAATAGATGTTGTATCTTCGTTCTTTGTATTTTCTTTTTCAACAGCATTGGTAGATTTCTCTTTTTCAACGGCATTGGTAGATTTCTCTTTTTCAACAGCATTGATAGAGTTTTCTTTTTCACTTTCTACCATACTAACAGATTCTTTTTTGTTTTCTTGTAGCTTAGGTTCTGTTGTAGAGGCGGTATCCTCAGTAGCACTGCTAGATGAGGAATTAGACGAGGAACTGGATGTGCTTTCGTCTTCGTCCTTTTTGTTATCCTCTTTTTTAGGTTCTTTTTTCTCTTTAGTTACAGCTTTTTCAGCCTGTTTATTTTCTTTGATTGTTTGCATAATTTCTTTTACTGGTTTATTCAGCCAATCTCCAATAATAATACTGTCAGGGTCTGCTGCACTTGCCTGTAACTTCTCTACAAGGCTTAGCTTACCTGGTGTAACGCCAAGCTCTTTTGCCTTTTCGACGCGCTCTTTGCCAACGCTGATTGCCTCAACTGTAACAGTGTCTCCATTTTCTACAGTATTTTCTTGAACACTCTGTTGTAGTTCATCAGCAAGTTCTTCTGCCTTTGCTGAATCTTCCCCAGAAGTTGCAATTACAATTCCGCCGTCGATGTCGCCATCAAAATAGCCGTCTTTCGATAGTTGATCCACAGTAATTGCCATCGCCTCATCAATTGTTTTGTTGTTCAAATCGTTCAGGTCAATCTCATTAAGTATTTTATCTCCGTCTTCGTTTACCGCGTCTACAGAAAGCACACGGTCAAATCGGTTGAGAGAGTATTCAATGGATGGGTTTACGTCAAGGCTAACATAGGAATATGGTGAGGCGTAAACATAGGCGCCAGTACCACATAATATTACAAATGCAGCTGCACTAACTGCCATAATTGCAAGTTTCTTTGATTTAAATTGTGTTTCTTTTCTCATTTCTATCACCTGTCCAATCACATAATTGTTATTTTTAACCTTTGTTATGCAACCATCATCAGATAGAGCTGCTGCAAACTTATCTCGAATTTCAACGATTACTGATTTCATTTGTCCAGCTCCTTTCCAATAAACCGCATATATTCTGCAAGGCAAGGATACTCTCCGGAAAGTATCTCTACTGCTGCTATTATATATTTACGGTGACGTTCTAATATTTTTCGGGGTACCTTTGTGTTTTTTTCAATTATTTTTATAGGAAGTTGCTTTGAGCTATGTATTTGTGAGAGTAACAATGGACTCTTAAGTAGGTATACTGTTGCCTTAGCGCAGGCGCTTTTTGTTTTTTCAGCTTTGGGGGAACAGTCTGCAAGGTCAAAAAGTGAAAAGCCATAATGGGAAAATGCCAGATTGACTGACAGAATCTCATATTTCAAATCATCGTTGGGTTGCTGTGATATTTGCCGTGCAACAGCAATACGGATTGGAAGATTTTCATCTTCTTCATCTGATTGAGTATCGAAAACTTCAGGACTTACTGAAATTTCTGCATTATATTTTAACTGTGATCTACTATAATCAATGAGACGATTGTGAATAACCAATTTTGCAAAACTGACAAAACTGCCTTTGCTCAAATCATAAGACGCAACAGCTTGTGTGAATCCCATAAGCGCCAACGACCATTCATCATCACTTTTTGTAATGTATCGGTGGGTGGTTGCGGAAGCACATTTTAAGATGAAAAATTGACTTTTTTCAATCAGTTCACGCATGACACGTTCATCTACACTAGCTTGTACCACCATTGTGTCAAGCTTTCTCATAATCTAGACTCCCCCTCTTATCACCATATTCGTTGTAAATCTCTACATCCTAGTATATCGGTCAAAAACTCCTTAATATCAAGTACTTATAATGAAACGTATTACTTTAATGTTATTTTATATTGAAACGTTTTACTATACCACTTATAAAAATAAAAACATCATAGCATAGTATTATTGAAAATTCTACCCAAATTCAGCTTGAAGCTAATGATTTTTGTCAACATCTATAATATAGAATGAACTTCATCGCATGGTAATATATCAAAAAATGTCGTATGATTTAATGAAAATATCCAAAAACGAAAGTCCTTACAAATTCCCGCTTTACAGGGTTTGTAAGGACTTTCATATTGGTGTGCCTAAGTGGATTCGAACCACCGGCCTGTCGCTTAGGAGGCGACCGCTCTATCCGACTGAGCTATAAGCACATTTATATTTAATATTATAGTACATTATTGGATAAAATGCAAATAAAAAACGAAGTTGGCTAAAAGCTCATTAATTTACTTGTAAATGAATAGGCTTAGTGATATAATTCTGAATAGATGTTAATAATAGGTAAATATATACACATAAGGGGCGTTATTAAATTGCTTTTACAAGCCAAAAAGAAATTAAAATTTCTAAGTTCAGTTCTCTCTAATCCGGCTAGGGTTATTGTATCAAGCTTTGCGTTACTAATTCTAACTGGGGCATTCCTTTTGATGCTACCAATTTGTTCAAAGTCAGGCTTGGCAACGGATTTTATCACAGCATTGTTTACAGCAACTTCAGCAACCTGCGTTACAGGATTGATTGTCGTTGACACCTTCACATATTTTTCAATAGTTGGACAGGTTGTAATTTTATTTCTAATTCAGCTTGGTGGATTGGGGCTTGTAACCTTTGCAACGTTTTTTAATATTGCAATTAGAAAAAAGATTGGGTTAAAGAGCCTTTATATTGCACAAGAGTCAGTGAGCTCGGATAATATGTCCGATATTGGACGTCTTATTAAGTTGGTATTTGTAGTTACAATTTCTTTTGAGTTTGTGGGTGCGTGCATTTTAGCCAGCGTATTCATTCCTCAATATGGACAAGCAGGAATATTTATTTCGATATTTACGGCAGTTTCAGCCTACTGTAATGCAGGCTTTGACTTATTTGGTTTTCAAGGACAATTTTCAAGCTTAGTTAACTACCACGATAATCCTGTTGTGCTTATCACAATTATGGCTCTAATCATCTGTGGAGGACTAGGTTTTATCGTATGGCAAGAACTGTTCTATTTTAAAAAGAGAAAACGCATTTCACTGCATACAAAGATTGTATTGATTGCAACAGGGTTATTAATCGTTTTGGGTGCTTTATTTGTTGGATTGTTTGAATGGAGTAACATAAATACAATGGCGGATATGACAACGGGAGAAAAGGTGTTAAACTCATTTTTTCAATCTGTAACGGCAAGGACCGCGGGATTTAACTCTATAGCAATTGAAAAAATGTTTGGGATCACTAAATTATTCATGGTTATATTAATGTTCATTGGTGCTGCACCTGGTGGTACAGGCGGTGGTATCAAGGTTACTACATTCTATGTTTTACTTATGACGGTAATTTGTGTTATGCAGGGCAAGGATGAAACTATTATCAGCAAACGCAAGGTGGATAAATCAGTAATATACAAGGCGATGGCAGTTATTTCAATTGCACTTCTTGTGGTTTTCGTCTCAACTTCAACAATATTCTTCACTTCACACGCAGGTGGGGTAAACTTCTCCGAAATTGATGCTCTATTTGAATCAGTTTCAGCGTTTGCAACAGTTGGACTTACAAGTGGTGTTTCTGCTGTTGCCAATACTGCCTCACGTATGATATTAATATTTACAATGTTCATTGGACGCGTAGGTCCTGTTTCACTAGCATTATCTCTTGCCATGAAAATTCAAAAAAAGAACACTGTATTGCCAGAAGCAAAGATTATGGTAGGATAAATAAAAACTAACATAGCATAATAAAAGCGACAGGTTTTATAACCTGTCGCTTTTATGTAGTATACCTTTAAATCTTTTTTATTGTACTTTTTTATTGTAGATGATAAAGCAGATACGTTTGCAAGCATAATGCACATCCCTTTCCTCAATTAGTAATTGAAAAATTGAATTAATATAGCTGACAATAATTATATTTTTTATCTTAGCACTTAATGAGAAATATGTATACTTTAAATGGTAGAAATACCGTTTGTTTTTTTCCATTAAGGTTGAAATATAGCGTGATAAGATGTATAATTCTAAACGGACTACATTTTTTGAAATTAATGAAGCCAAAGACAATGGAGGTTCTTATATAATGAAAATTACAATAATACCGCAGATAAAACAAGTTGAGATTACCGGCGTGCAACTTAATCTATGTAGCTTTTATCTGTCGGATGCAATCCATGAGATTTTGCCGATTGCAGGAGAAATTTTTAAGATTAATAAAAAAGGCGATGCAAAATATCCAATCAATTACATAAAAAAAGAACTTAAAGCTGAACAGTATGAAATTTCTGTTAAAAAGGACAGAATTGACATAATGGCAAATGGTGCTAAGGGCTTAATGTATGGTTTATTTACCCTGTCAGAACTAGCAATTATTAATGACGATGTAATTAATGAATGTGAAATAATGGATGAGCCAGCTTTGGATTTTAGGGGATTGTCGGATGACATTTCCAGAGGAGCTATTCCAAAAACGCAAACATTTTTTGATTGCATTAAAAGGCTTGCAAGATATAAGTATAACACCTATATGCCGTATATTGAGGATACTTTCAAATTTGAGAATATTCCAGCATGGGGTAAATATTCAGATCCCATGGACAAGGAAGAATGGGCTACTATCATTGAATATGCAAAAAAATATCATATTGAAATCAGACCTATTATCAATCTTTTGGGTCACTTTGATAAATTGTCCAACATAAAAGAACTTCAGCATTTAGCACTACGATATCCTGATGGCGCAATTAGCCATGAAATGGATCCTCAAAACCCTGCAGTTCGTGAAGTTATCAAGGTTATGCTAAAGGAAGTTGTAGACTGCTTTGGCGAGGGCATTATTCACTGTGGTGGAGATGAGCCGATGTCATTGACTAAAATATTCGGCGCTGATGAAGCGGCAACTTTGTTCAATAAACATTATGAATTTGTTTCACAAGAACTTGCGAAGCTTAACTGTACATTGATGATGTATTGCG
>JBAQWI010000452.1:0-9558 GCA_049298835.1 Oscillospiraceae bacterium | reverse complement strand
AAGCAAATAAAAAATCAAGCGATAAATATAGAACAGATAATAAATAATAACTAATAGATGGAGATGTGATAGTATGAAAATTACAGAACTAGGACTTGAAGGAGTAAAAATAATAGAACCAAGGGTTTTTGAAGATTACAGAGGATATTATAAAGAAAGCTACTCAGCAAGAAAATTTTCTCAAAATGGAATAAATACACTTTTCGTGCAAGATAATCATAGTAGAACAATGAAAAAAGGAACAATAAGGGGTATTCACTTTCAAAATAATCCTAATCCACAAATTAAGTTAGTTAGATGCACTAGGGGAAGAGTATTGGATGTGGTAGTAGATTTAAGAAAAGATTCTCCTACATTTAAACAATGGTTAGCTGTTGAATTGAGTGAAGAAAATAACAAACAAATTTGGATACCAAATGGGTTCGGACATGCTTTTTTAACATTAGTTGATGATTGTGAGGTTCTTTATAAAGTAGATGAGTTTTATGAACCTAAACATGATAGAGCAATAGCGTGGAATGACCTTGATATAAATATTGATTGGGGTATAGAAAATCCTATAGTATCTCAAAAAGATACAGATGCACCGCTTTTAAAAGATAGCGATGTTAATCTTACAATTGAGGTGAATAAATAATATGGATATAAATACAGTAGTTGTTACAGGTGCAACTGGATTCATTGGTGGTGCTTTAACTAAAAAGTTACTACAACAAGGTAAAAAAGTTTATGCAGTTGATATAGATGAAAGTAAATTAGAACAACTAAAGCAATATGGGAATGTAGTACCAGTAAAAGCATATTTTGAAGATTATCAAAATATGCACAATTTAATAAAGGATGATATTGATGTTTTTTATCACTTTGCGTGGCAAGGGGTTTTTGGAGAAGCATTTAAAGATTATGAACTACAGCTATCAAATGCTAAATACACTTGTGATGCAATTTGTGTAGCAACAAGGCTGAATTGTAAAAAGTTTGTATTTGCAGGCACGGTTAATGAATACGAAATTAAGAAATATTTAGATAAAGAATATTTTGAGCCTAGGTTTACATGTGTTTATTCTACATCAAAATTAGCAAGTGAGATGATATGTAAAACATTAGCTTTCAATAATGGTATAGAATATAATGCAGGACTAGTATCTATGGTGTATGGTGAGTATAATATGTCAAAGATGTTGCCTTATGTTCTTATTAAACACTTAGTAGATAATATAAGGCCTAAATTAGTAGAGGGAAACAATAAATATGATTTAGTATATATTGACGATGTTGTAAATGCTTTTTTAGCCATTGGAGAAAAAGGATTAAACATGAAATCATATTACATAGGTCACAGAAAATTAAAGACATTTAAAGATATTGTTATAGATATTAAGGATGTTTTAAACCCAGATATGAAATTGCTTTTCGGAGAATTTAAAGATACGTCAGATATGGATTATTCATTAATTGATTTAGATGCGCTATACAATGATACAGGATTTGAGTGTCAGTCAGATTTCAAAGAAAGCATATTAAGGACGGCCGAATGGGTAAAAACATTAGAGATGTAGAGGTGATATTATGCAAGATGTAATTATTGTAGGAAGCGGTTTTTCAGGAAGCATACTAGCTAGAAAAATTGCTGAAGAATTGAATCAAAAAGTATTAGTTATAGAAAAACGTCCGCATATAGCAGGTAATATGTATGATGAGGTAGATGATTTAGGAATATTAGTACAAAAGTATGGACCGCATTTTTTAAATACTAACAAATATTTTATAATAGAATTTTTACAAAAGTATAGTGAGCTTTTTAAACATAATACAAAGTTATTAAGTTTCATTGACGAAAAATATATTAGACTTCCTTTTAACTTTGAAACTGTACAACAATTAGTTGGAGCAGAGAAATCAGAAAAATTATTGAATAAATTCAGAACATATTTTGGTGGTAGAGATAGGGTTGCAATATTAGAACTAGTTAATCACCGAGATAAGGATATAAACGAATACGGCAATCTTTTGTTTGATAAGGCTTATAAAACATATACTGCAAAGCAATGGGGAATAAGTGTAGATGAGATTGATAAATATGTTCTGGAAAGAGTTCCAATGGCAATGAATTATGATGAGAGATATTTAAATAAAGATTTTCAATATCTACCCAAACATGGGTTTACAAAATTATTTAACAATATGCTAAGTCACCCTAATATAGAAGTAAAGCTTAACACTGATGCTCTCAATTTTATTAAGTTTAATGAAGAAAATAGAACCATAACATATGATAACAATCCTGTAAAATGTCTGATATTTACAGGTGCAATAGATGAGTTATTTTCATTAAAACATGGCGCCTTACCATATCGTTCACTTGAAATTAAATATGAGTATAGTAATGAAGATAGCATTCTTCCTGCTGAGATTGTATCGTATCCTCAGGCTAATGGATATACGCGAAGAACAGAATATAAAAAGATTACATATGACAACAAAAAAATTAAAGGTTCTATGATTGCGACCGAATTCCCCTTACAATATGATAGATATGCAGAAAAAGGGAATACGCCATATTATCCAGTATTAACAGAAAAAAGTAAACAAGCATATGGCAAGTACTTAGATGAAGCTGGAAAATATGACAACATTTTTTTATGTGGTAGATTAGCAGAATTTAAATATTACAATATGGATATTTGTATTGAGCATGCGTTAGAATATTTTAATTATGTAAAAAAATATTTGGAGACAGAGTAATGTTTGAAAGTATTAAGCAATTAATTAAAAAGTATAGTGAAACTATTCTGTATCTAGTTTTCGGGGTACTTACGGTTATTGTAAACATGGTGATATTTCTAGTGCTATCAAATATGTTTATGGGAGATTTAATGGCAAATACAATTGCCTTTTTTATTGCAGTTCAATTTGCTTATTTTGCTAATACTAAATATGTCTTTAAGACTAAATTTACTAAACAAAATTTTCTGCGATTTTGGGGCATGAGAATAGGCACAATTTTTATTGATAATATAGGATTGATAATATTGATTAATATAGGAATAAATAAAACAAATTCAAAACTATTAATTAACATTATTATTATCGTATTAAACTATATATTTAGTAAATTTTTTATTTTTAAAAAAGAGAGGTAAAACAAATGAAGGGCATAATTTTAGCAGGGGGTTCAGGCACAAGACTTTATCCAATTACAAAGGCGGCATCTAAACAAATATTACCAATTTATGATAAGCCGATGATATACTATCCACTATCAATATTGATGTTAGCTGGTATAACAGAAATATTAATTATTTCTACTGAGCGTGACTTACCAGTATTTCAGGAATTACTTGGTGATGGAAATGATTATGGACTTTCGTTATTTTATGAAGTTCAAAAAGAACCAAATGGTTTAGCAGAAGCATTTTTAATTGGAGAAAAATTCATTGGAAATGACACTGTATCGTTAATTCTAGGTGATAATATTTTCTTTGGTAGACACCTTTCAGAATTGCTCTCAAGGTCAGCTAGTATAACTGACGGAGCAGTTATTTTTGGTTATAATGTTCCAAATCCTACAGACTTTGGAGTTGTAGACTTCGATAAAGATGGGAAAGTTTTATCAATAGAAGAAAAGCCGGAGTTTCCAAAATCTAATTATGCTGTACCAGGATTATACTTTTATGATAACAATGTTGTTTCAATAGCAAAAAGTATAACTCCTTCAGCACGAGGAGAATTAGAAATAACCGCTGTCAATAATGAATATCTTAAACGGGGAAAACTTAAGGTTGAATTATTTGGTCGTGGTATGGCATGGCTTGACACTGGAACACATGATTCTTTATTGGAAGCCTCTGAATTCGTATCCATTGTACAAAAAAGACAGGGGTTATATGTGTCTTGCATTGAGGAAATAGCTTATCGTAAAGGATACATAACAAAAGAACAGCTTTTAAAGCTAGCTCAACCTATGATGAAAACTGACTATGGAAAATATCTATTGAGAGTTGCGGAGGAAAAATAATGAAGAATATATTGATAACAGGTGGGGCTGGTTTTATTGGTGCAAATTTTGTTAAGTATATGCTCGATACTTATGAAAATATTAATATTATCAACTATGATGCACTTACATATGCCGGAAACCTAGAAAACCTTGTTGAAATCGAAAATAATCCACATTATGTTTTTGTTAAAGGTGACATATGTGACGAACAGGTTGTTGACTATGTTTTTACTTCGTATGAGATTGATACAGTTGTAAATTTTGCTGCGGAATCTCATGTTGACCGTAGTATAGAAGATCCAAAGATTTTTTTGACCACTAATATTCTCGGAACACAAAACTTGCTTAATATTGCAAAAGAACATTGGTGTTTACATCCAAATGATAAGCATTGTAGAGAATATAAAAGTGGGGTTAAGTACTTGCAAGTTTCCACTGATGAGGTATATGGTGCATTAGGCAAGACCGGAATGTTTACAGAAACTACGCCACTATCTCCTAACAGTCCATATTCTGCTTCTAAAACGAGTGCTGATCTTTTCGTGAGAGCTTATCATGAAACATTTGGACTACCTGTAAATATAACACGTTGCTCAAATAATTATGGACCATATCAATTTCCAGAAAAACTCATACCGTTAATGATAAATAACTGTAAAAATAATATGCAGTTACCTGTGTATGGCGATGGATTGCAGATTCGTGATTGGCTTCATGTATATGACCATTGTCGTGCAATTGATGTTGTTTTACATAAAGGCGTTTTGGGTGAGGTCTATAATATAGGCGGGAACAATGAAAAAGCAAATATAGAAATTGTTAAGTTAATTATTAATTATCTAGGTAAAACAGAAGATTGTATTAAGTATGTAGAGGATAGACCCGGCCATGATAGACGCTATGCCATTGATAATACCAAAATCACTACACAGTTAGGATGGAAGCCTACATACACTTTTGAACAAGGAATAAAAGAAACTATTGAGTGGTACTTAAATAATAGTGAATGGCTAAATAAAGTTGCTAGTAAAGAATATTTGAATTATTACAGTAAAATGTATGTATATCAGTAACTGGTGTTGTTATTATGAAAATTATATTAAACGCAATACAGTTTAAACAGCAAAGCTCAGGCATAGGGTTAATGATATATAACCTATATAAAAATTTAATTGAAGTGTCACCAGAAATAGATTTTACCATTCTGTTATCAAAAGATAGCCCTATTCTTGTTGATGAAGAAAAGTATAACGTGATTCGTACACCGTTTGAAAAGGGACAGGTTCTTCTAAGAAATTTATATGAGAATTTTGTGATAGGGAAATATGCAAATAATAGTTTGTATCTTTCATGTGATTCTAAACTTCCGTTGTTTATGCCTAAATTATCAAAAAAAATTCTCTTTGTAACTGATTTGGCAGTATATAGAATGGGTGATGTCTATCAAGCCTCACGTAAACTGTACTGGAAGTATATGTTCAAGCGGTCTATTAAGAAAGCCGATAAGGTAATCGCAATATCAGAATTTACTAAAAGCGAAATAATAGAAATACTAGGAACAGATTCAAACAAAATTGAAGTTGTGTACTGTGCAGCAAATGAGAATATAAGTCATGTGGATGAAGCTTCAAAGTTAGAATTCGTTAAGCAAAAATATAATCTTCCTGATAATTTTTTGCTATTTGTGGGAAATTTTAATCCACGTAAAAATTTAATTAATATAATAAAAGCGTTTGATAAGTTTAAACAAATAAATACTTCAAATTACAAGTTAGTCATAGTTGGTGAAAACGGGTGGAAATTTAATGGTCAAGAAGCACTTGCAGACATCGTACATAAAGAAGATATTCTTTTTCCAGGTTATGTAGATGATGCAGACTTATCTGCAGTATATACATTATCAGATATGTTTTTGTTTCCAACCCTATATGAGGGTTTTGGAATACCGATTATTGAAGCACAGCTATGTAAAACACCAGTAATTGCATCTAATACATCATGTTTCAAAGAAGTAGCAGGGGATGGTGCAATATTAGTTAATCCGTATTCCGTTGAAGAAATCTCAGAAGCAATTCTTGCGGTTTGTTCGGATAATGCATTAAAAGAAGACCTGATTAAAAAGGGTATAGATAATTGCTGTAAATTTTCGTGGAAAAAGTCAGCAGAAGAGTTAAAAACAATTATTTTAGAGTGTGGATAATTTACAATTTATTGTATTGGAAAAAGAGGTATGACTTTATGGTATGTGAAAAGTATAATTAATTTATGCTAACCATATATTCAGAGGCGAATATACATTTGAGAGAACAATCTACTAAGAGGGACCAAGTAATAACCTTTTATGTGGCTATAATCCTGCTAAGCAAAGTCAAGTACTTTTTTAATCATGAAATCATAGACAGCAGAATCTTGCTGAGGCTTAGCAGTTTTTAAGCATTTCATTATCTCATAACCTGTTTTTCTTAAAGATACTGAATCACGTTTTGAAATACTCCTCTTAGTTGAGATAAAGTTACCCGATTGATAAGGTGGAATATCAAGTCCTGCATAAGCTACTAATGCCTTAGCACTGTGAAATCTTGTTGCATCACCAATTTCAGAAATGATACGTGGATCCAGTATTTCTCCCACACCAGGCATTTCCATAACAATATCATATTCTTTTAATGTGCTTGCTAATTGTTTTATTTGCGCTAGAATATTAGCAATAGTTGTATCGACATGGTACAAAGACTCTACAGCTTGCTTAAGTAACATTTTGGTCGATGATAATGAGGAAGCTAATGTCGGGATGCTATCTGATGCAAGAGTATAAATTTTTTCAGTCTTGCTTTCACTAGCTTGGTGTCCCTTGTTTTTCGCCCAGATATTATAGCTTTTAATAAAAGCATTTTACTCATCTTTTAGCACGTTCTTTATCCACTGCATATGCATCACTGAACACATGATGATAGCATGGAAATCTTAATAAACTAACATTTTGTAACCTCGTTCATGATATATTAATTTATTTCCATAATAGAATAGTACAAATTCTATCTTTGCCATAACTAGAAACGTCAACGTTGGAGTTGTTCTACAACTATTATATACTAAACAACAAGAAAAGGTATATCTTTCAAAGAAAAATAATAGTATGTAGTAACTGGTTTATTCTTAATTTATCAGTTTCTACAATCAATGTAAACTATTTCAAGCTTTCTTATTGAGTTATACGATACTTTGTTAATAAACGTCCTAGTTCTTTGAACGATTGGAAAATTAAAGTTGACTGAATTTTGCTACTTTTGAAATCCCCTAGCTAAGTTTCTTCTATAAGCACCAAAATATTTGTGTTTTAAAACAAATTGTAGCAGACACAATTCTAAATTGAAAGGAAAAATAAATACTTTAGCTATACTTATTTAGTAAGTATAAAACATCCATTGAATAGCCAATAGCCCTTTATGTCATAATTGCACTCTCACTTTCATATACTCTACCATACAACAACATGCGAGGGGTAGTGTATTATGTCAACCGTTGAGGATAGAAGTGTTTTGCTTGGCAACCATATTATAGACACAAAGGATACAGTACGAAAAACCGCAAAGCTTTTTGGCATTAGCAAAAGTACCGTACATAAAGATGTTACAGAGAGATTAGAGCGTATAAATCATTCGCTATTTGTCGAGGTTAAAAAAGTGTTAGATCAAAATAAAAGTGAACGGCATATAAGAGGCGGAATAGCCACAAGAGAAAAGTTTAAAAGGTGTCAATAAAATAATGCGGGTAGGAATTAGTTCCTACCCGCATTATTTTATAGTGATGATAAATTTTTATCAATTAAGATTAATTTAATGCCTTTTTTACAAAGCCGCCCGCTTGTTGTAGTTTTTTCACTGCTGTTTCGTAGTCACAGTCATTTAGTATCATAACGATTGCAGTTTTAACGTGGTAGCCACATAGTTTTAGGGCATTTTCTGCTGTTTCATAGTCTGCACCTGTAATTTCAATTACCAAACGAATGGCTCTATCTATCAGTTTTTCGTTGCAAGGGCTCATATCAACCATATAGTTTTTATAAACCTTACCGATTTTAACCATAGATGCTGTAGTTAGCATATTTAATACAAGTTTTTGTGCAGTTCCTGATTTCATTCTTGTAGAGCCTTGGATGACTTCAGCTCCACAAACTGGTGCGATTGTGATATCGCAAGCTTGATGAAGTAGGGTGTTAGGGTTGTTGCACACGCCAACGGTGTATGCGCCTAGACTTTTCGCCATTTCAATTGCACCCAATACATACTTAGTACGTCCACTAGCGGCAATGCCTACAACAACATCGTTTTCGTTGATGTTGATGCTTTTAACAATTTCTTGACCATCTTCAAAACTGTCCTCAGCACCTTCAACTGGGTTTCTTAGTGCAAAATCACCACCAGCTATAAATCCTTGTACCATTTCTTTATCTGTACCAAATGTAGGTGGACATTCTGAGGCATCCAAAACACCCAAACGACCACTTGTTCCAGCACCAAAATAAAATAAGCGCCCTTTATTGTTGAATGATTCAGTTATTTTATCAACTGCTATTGCTATGTTTGGCAACTCTTTTTTAATAGCGTCTAGAACAAAATAATCTTGCTCATTAATTAGTGTTATCATGCTTAATGTATCTAATTCATCTATATGTTGTGTTTGTGGATTGTTGGTTTCGGTAATCAATTTTCCTAAACATTCTGATTGTGGCATAATAAGCTCCATTCTTCGCAACATGCGACATTTTTGTTTATTATAGTATATTATATTCAAAATAAAATGTCAATAATATTCATATAATATTAAAACATTATTTTAGAATTATATATAAATATTGAAATTATTGCAGTTGTATGTTAAAATGCTTATAGAATAGAGATTTAAATATATATTTTAAAGAAAAGGGGATTTTTATGAAATGTATTATTGGAATTGACGGTGGCGGAACGAAAACCTATGCGAAGGCATATGACTTGGAAGGTAGATTTTTAGGTGAATCTAAGAGTGGTTCGTCTAATTTATGCTCTAATACTTATGAATCAGTTGAACAAAATATTAAAATATTATTTCATACATTAGCAAAAAATTGTGGCGAGTTAAGTCCGATTAGCATCTGTATTGGTACAGCAGGGATACGGGCTAATAATGCGCATAAATCTATAAAAGAGATGATTTCGTCAGCCAGCGGTTGCGACAATGTGTCGGTTATTGGTGATATGGAATTGCCTATTTATGCTCACGATAGTAACAAAAATGCAGTTGCAATGATCTCAGGTACGGGCTCAATTGTATTTGCTCGCAATAAAAATGGAAATTGTGCAAGAGTCGGTGGTTGGGGACATATCGTAGGCGATGAGGGCAGTGGATACTGGCTTACCGTGCAAGCAATCAAAGCGGTTATGCGTGAGTTTGATAATCGTGGAGAAAAAACAAGCTTGACCAAACTGTTGTTAAACGATTTAAATTGTGATTCCCCACAAGATATCATTACCCTAATACATGGTGAATATAATAAATCTCAATTGGCAGCATTGGCA
>JBAQWI010000451.1:0-2097 GCA_049298835.1 Oscillospiraceae bacterium | reverse complement strand
GTATAAACTATTCCTATGATCGAAAGTAAAAAAACTAGATTGTTGTCCAAACGTTCACCTCCTGTGACCATCTTAACAAAAGCCAATAAAGCACTTTTTACATTTTTTGCTATCTTTCTATAACACCCTAATTATACAGTAAATGCTATTAGGAAATAAAATTATTTAATATACATTACATTCTTAGATTAATATACATTAGGTGAATTGAAAAGGTAAATTCCACTTTGCACGATTAAATTCCACTACACTTGGTATAATGCAAAAAAGTATCATTTAAATGATTGTATTTGATCAAAAAAGGTCTACAATAGAATCATTAACCAAGATTTTTGAGATTTTAGTGCATGCAATTAAGGAATCGAATTTACTGTTCTTTTTTCGGAGGTTGTAAATTCCACCCCTTGGTAGAGGACTTTGATGGCTGCATTAATTCCCTGATCTTGGTTAGTTTTTTTGTTTATAGGTTAGTTTTTAAAAGCTTTGGTGTAAGAATAATCTCATCTGCAGGTATTTTTTTTAGGTTAAAGACCTCTAAAAGTTCTTCTCCATACTGAAATGCAAATACTTCATATGGACTTTTGTCTCCAAGAGATTTTCTTGCATAGGAATTGATATGACTCATCATTAGGTCGATCTGTTCCTGCGTATATTTTCCAAAATCAACACCTTTAGGGATGATTCTTCGAATCATTTCATGATTGTTTTCACAATTCGGTTTTTCATAAGGTGCATTGGGATTACAGTAAAACATTTTTGTGCGCGAATTCCCTTGTCTATCATATTCAATTGCATTAGGATTTGAAAACTCACTTCCGTTATCAGCTAATAGAAGTGGAAAAATATCAACAAAAACATCAGGACGCATAACTATGTATAGTTTCTCGAAAATATCAATTACCGATTGTGAATCATTGGATGGTCGTAAAAAAGCAAGTTGTAAATCTTGACTTACAAAGTGTATAGTCAGTAGAACAGCACCACCTTTGATACCCTCTACAGAGTCCAATTGACGAGCCGAAACATCCGGATGATTCTCTAAATACTTCTTGTAATCATCATAAGTGCGACCGATTCGGCATTTTTTATCAACCTTTAGAACCTTAGGTTTTGATTTACGTGGACGCATACGTATAGTTCTAGGCATATCAATGTTTCTCGCAGTAAAGAGTCCGTTATTAACATAGGTGTAAAGAGTCCGTTCCGATTTCATTACTACATCCAGGTGAGAAACCGCGATGTGATGCAAAGATTGTCCGTGGATTAGCATGGGAGATACAACACTGTCAAGATGTTTTAATTCCTCTTCTGAAATGGCAAAGCCTGAACGAGATTCTGAGCGTATGGTTTCATATTCACGTTGAGCATAAGAGGCTCTATAAAAAGCTTTTTCAAGACAGCAATTACTACGGCTTGTACAAGCGTTACAAACATAGGGCGCTTTCGATAAACGTGGGCAAGTATACTTTTTATATGAAATGCAGAACTCGATACATTTTCCGCAGGACCAACAGGGACGTTTTTTAGTGGTACATCTGTCACAGATACATCTCATGTCACAGACGTGGTTAAATGCATTAATACAATCATTAAACGCTTTTCCAAAAGAACCTTTTTTCTCAAATATACGATGACTACGAACCTCTTTAGAAATGGTTGTACAGTCTTTATTAAGCAATTGTCCAATAGCTTTAAAAGAACTAGCTTTCCCAAGTTCGAGTTCTAGGGTAGATCTTGCATCAAGAGTTAAATGTTTTTGTGTATTCATAATATATTCCTCCATATGAACCAAGGAGGGGCAACCATGTTTAACACTATTATACATTGCTTTGGAAGAAGTAAATTCCATATCTATACTGGTATATTAAGAATTAGTAAATTCCATGGAAAAGTGGAATTTAGTTTTGCAATCAACGCGACAAAAATGGAATTCATCCTGAGGTTGACATTTTTCGTATGACATGCTAACATGGCTTCATCACAAAACTTATCATGCAAAACATAAGACAAGTCGAGACCGCAAATCATAATTTGCGAATAAAGCAGAAATAAGGAACCTTTAGGAACAGAAGGGAGGATAATTACATAGTATGATAT
>JBAQWI010000450.1:0-1759 GCA_049298835.1 Oscillospiraceae bacterium | reverse complement strand
ACTCGATTTCCCAGAAAAAAACAAGTTCGTATCATCAGCAAACATTATAATCCTTGAATTAACAATCACGTCATTAAGATCATTAATGTATAACAAAAATTTATAGTGGTCCTAATATCGATCCTTGCGGTTATTTCAGACTTTCTAGAACCTATATTAACATGCTGTTGTCTATTAGATAGGTAGCTTTTGAACCATTTATGTACAGTACCTCGAATACCATAATGATTAAGTTTATGTAAAAGAATGTTGTGGTTGACCGTATCAAAAGCTTTGGCAAGGTCTATAAATATACCCACTGCATACTCTCCCTCGTCCATTACTCTACTGAGGTCATCAATTAATTTAAGAAGGGCCATGCTTGTAGACACACCTGGTCTGAACCCAAACTGATTTTTTGATAGAATATTATGTGAGTTTAAATAATTTAAAAGCCGTTTATAGATTATTTTTTCTGAGATTTTAGAAATAACAGGAAGCACAGATTTTGGTCTATAATTAGTTATACAGTTTTTGTCTCCGGCTTTAAATATTGGTGTTACTCGAGCTATTTTTAGTTGGTCTGGGAATATCCCGTCAGAAATTGATTCATTATTTATATAGGCTAATATTTTTGACAGCTCATTATTACACTCTTTGATGATTTTGACTGGCAGATCATAATTGTTTGAACAGCCAGTGTCTTTTAAGTTGCATATAATATCTTTTACTTCTATATGATCAGTAGGAGACATGAACATTGAGTCTGCACAATCTGGATTTTGAAAAACAGGGAGTTTATTATTTGAAACTGGGATTTTTTTGGCTAGAGTGGGCCCAATGTTTACAAAAAATTCATTAAATTTATTTGCAATGGTTTGTTGATCAGTGATTGTATTATTATCTATAGTAATTTGTTTAATTGTTTTGTGCATTTGTTTTTTGGCCATAATTTCGTTTAATACTGTCCATGTTTTTGACATGTTACCCTGCACTTTGTTTAATTTTTCTGTATAATAATTTTTCTCTGCAGTGCGAAGGATAGCGATTAGCTTATTTTTATATTTTTTATACCTATCTTCAAGTTGTGCAGATCTATTTTTAATAAAGGCTTTATACATAGCATTTTTTTTCCTAATAGAGTTTAATATAGCCTTTGATATCCATGGTTTCTCAATTTGTTTGGTTTTCATCTTAACTCTGGTTGTTGGAAAATGTTTGCTTATTAAGATATTTATAATATTTTCAAAACATGTATATTTGTTTTGTGCACCAATAGCCATGTAAACTGGAGACCAGTCTGTTCCATTTAACGCTATTTTGAAATTGTTTATGTTCTCATCTGAATAAATTCTTTTAGTAATGTACTCAGTACGAGATTCTTGTTGATGAATGTTCACAGTTTTAGCATTTGAAGGAAGGATTGTGTACACTGGCAAATGATCACTACCAAGATCTGCTATCCGCACTCCGCTGTTTAATTCTATATCATGTACATTTGTAAATATATTATCAATTAGTGTTGCTGTTTTACTTGTAATACGTGTAGGCCTATCTACTCGCGGATAAAGTCCATAAGAAAACAATAGATTCATAAAGGATTGGCTTTCATTGTTATTGTTAAGCAAGTCTACATTGAAGTCGCCCATTAAATAAAATGGTTTATTTTCAGCGCTCACTTTTTCTAAGATAATTTCTAGTTCCGCTAAAAATTCTGGAACACTTGTGTTAGGGGGCCTAAAGATTACCCCCAGTATAATGTCTTTAGTTCGGTATTGCT
>JBAQWI010000449.1:0-2936 GCA_049298835.1 Oscillospiraceae bacterium | reverse complement strand
TTGTTAAGTTTAACGCTCTCTAATTTGTATTTTGAAATTTCAACAATTTCTCCAGTTTTTTTAGTTGCAGCATCAGCAACATCTTTTGCCTTTTCAAAAAGGGAATCAAATATTGAAGTCATAGTAGTCATCCTCTCTTTCTCTGTTTGAGCTAATTATATAAAATATTATATACTAGTTATTTGAAGATTTCAACCTATATTTACAGTTGTATAGTCAGTAGTAACTGGGATAGTATATGTATTTTGTTAATATCACCACGATTATGATGGTGAAAAAGCAGTTATACCCCTTACTCTAAAAACTCCCTTAAAACTGAACTCTCTGGTATGATATCTAGTGGGAGTACATGAAATCTGCAAAGTGCCCTTAAAACTTCATCCATTTTGTTTTGATAAAACCCGCTAAGTTCGCTGGTTTTTATGATTTTACTAAGGTAGTATTCATAAATACTTGGCTCATACATAATTGTAGTGTCAATTGTAAAATCCGCCTCTACTTTATAAGGCATAATGTTTATAAGTTCTGATTTCACTACATTAACCCACATATCCATTGTGCTTTCAATAGAGTTGCTACGATGAAAGTAATCCCTCACTAGTCGTCTTACAAACCGAATGTTCCGTGAAGATAAAATTAATTCATCCCCAAAATAATAATCAGAACTAGGTGAAACGTATAGTTTGAGAAAATCCGCCTTATCGTGACCCTGTACAATGATTGGATTTAGTGCGTGTATGCCTTCTACAATTACAATTGTGTCATCACTCACAGTAATGTGTTGAGTTTCCTTGCTTCGTCTTCCTATTGAAAAATCAAATATAGGAAATTCCGATTGCTTTTTTTGTAGCAAATCATCAAAACAAGCTCTAAGGGTAGACAAATCAAGTGTGCTTATCGATTCATAGTCTACATCGCCATTTTCAAGGGAAGGCAGATCTTCACGATTTACGAAAAAATTGTCAAGAGAAATCACTACCGAGTGTATTCCTATTCGTCCTAGACTTGTTGAAAGTTTATGAGCAGTCGTCGTTTTCGTTGAAGCCGATGGACCTGAAACGAGTAGAATTGAACATTGATTACTGTTTTTGGCAATTTTATCAGCAACCTGCTCTAGCTGTTCAAAATAACGTAGTTCAGATAAAGATACCAATTCTGTGGGCGAAGTTGTAATCAGTTGATTTATGGTTTTTACATCAATTTTATTGTTATACTCCTTTGTCATAAAAACTAATCACCCTTGCCTTTCTATCTAGTATCTCACTAAAACGACTAATGTATTCAAAATGATATTTAAAATTGAAGATACGCTCAATTGGTTTTTCGCCGTTTCCAACAAGCTTTGTAACTCCACCTGCTCCACAAGCCAGAATTGTCTGCATTTCATCCATAATATAAACGTTATAAAGACTCTCATAACCTGACATTGCATAGCCTACATTCTCAAGATTGCCAATTGTATTTTTTTGCCTGTATAAATAATATGGCATATACCCAGCTTTTATGATTTTTTCTTTTGCATATTCAGTCATTTTTCCAGTCATGTTACTTTTGGCATACTCTTCAATTCCATCCGCTGTAAATAAATCTGCTGAACGCTTAATTGAGAGTGTATGTACCGTGATATTGGTTGGAGCAAGTTCTATTGCCTTATCAATTGTATGCTTAAAACTTTCAAATGTGTCAGTAGGAAGCCCTGCAATAAAGTCCATATTAATGCAATCAATTTTCATTTCTTTTGCAAGGTGATAGCAATCCTCAGCCTGTTTTGCAGTGTGTTTTCTGCCAATTTCCTGTAACACAGCATCATTAAATGTCTGTGGGTTTACGCTAATTCGCTTTGCCCCTGAATTTTTAATCACTTCTAGCTTTTCCCTTGTTATGGTGTCAGCACGTCCTGCTTCAATCGTATATTCTCTTGCGGAGGGAACGTCAAAATTCTGTGTAATTGCATCGGTTACCCTCTGTAAATTTTCTGCTGATAACGCTGTAGGTGTGCCCCCACCAATGTAAATTGTATCGAGGGTTAATCTTAGTTTCTTTGCTAAATGTGAAGTTTCTTCAAGCTCAATGCACAAAAGATCTATGTATTCGTCAATCTTATCAGTAGCGTTTGGTCGGTCAATTGCGTGGGACACAAACGAGCAGTAACTACATCTACTCACGCAAAATGGGATTGAAATATACAAACTATAGGAATTCTCAATTGTATCTTCTAGTAATTTCGCCTGTGTGTTTGCAGTCTTAAAAGCAAGGTCAAGCTTGTCATCGCTCACAAGATATTTTTCTTTGAAAAACCTTATTATTTCTTCATCAGACTTTCCTTGTGCACGTTGTTTTTGCAAAATTGCCACTGGTCGAACACCTGTTAAAATGCCCCAACTAGGATTGATTGAGGTAAGTTCGCTTAAAACTGAATACAGCAAGGTAGAAAGATTACGTTCACACCCATTACTGTAATTAACATCATCGTTTTCTACCCTAATATGGGCACTTTTTATCCTTGTGCCAACCTTTACTCGAACCCATAAAAGCGTAGTTTTGCTGTGCTTTTTTAGACGTGTAATGATGTAATCCTCATCAGTTGACAATACGATTTGATCATAGCAATGCTTAAATTTCTTTAAAGGAAAAAACAGTTTGCAAATTCCTTCTAGTTCATACTTATAATCCTGTCCACTAAAAAATATCGTCATAGTTCGTTCCCATATATGGATTGGTTGTTTTTTCATATGATAGTCTTGTGCTTTCGCCATGCCCTGTAAAAAGGGTATAGTCACCCTCAATGTTTGCAATTTTCTTTAATGATTTTTGCATTTGAGTAGAGTCACCACCGTGTAAGTCAGTACGACCAACTGCGCCTGCAAATACGGTATCGCCTGTGAAAATTTCATCCTCGCCAATCAGAATGGATGATCCCTTTGTATGCCCAGGGG